>JBOHSV010000374.1:0-4708 GCA_050921735.1 Gemmatimonadales bacterium
TCTACGCGCACGAGATCGCGATGGAGAAGGAGGAGATCGCGCTGATGCCCGAGGTCGAGGTGGAGGAGCTGGCGCTGGTCTACCAGGCGAAAGGCATCGAGCCGGGGATCGCCCGCCGGCTCGCCGCGGACGTCATGCAGAATCCGGCGCGGGCGCTGGACGAGCAGGTGCGGGAAGAGCTCAAGATCGGCGAGGCGCACGCGACCCCGCTGAAAGAGGGCTGGGTGACGGGACTCGCGACCGCGGTCGGCGCCTTCATTCCCGTCGCGCCATTCCTGGTGCTCGACGGCCGAGCCGCGATCTGGACCTCTTTCGGAATCGCGATGGCGTCGCACTTGGGCGTCGGCGCCGCCCGCAGCTTTTTTACCGGCCGGGGCGTGCTGCGCTCCGGTCTGGACATGTTCGCCGTGGGCTTGGGGGTCGCGGTGGTCGGGTATTTCGTCGGGGACCTGGTGGCGAAGCTGCTGTGACAATGCGAATTCAGACGACCAGGTTCACCAGCCGATCCGGCACGTAGATCACCTTCTTCACCGGCTTGCCGTCCACGAACTTCCGCACCGCCTGGTCCGCCAGGGCGAGCCGGACGACGTCGGGCTCCGCGAGGCCGCGCGGGACGGTGAGGCGCGAGCGCACGCGGCCGTTCACCTGCACCACGAGCTCCACCTCGTCGGCCTGGGCCAGCTGCTCGTCGTGCGCCGGCCAGCGAAGGTCGAACACCGAGGTCTCGTGCCCCAGCCGCTCCCACAGCTCCTCGGCCAGGTGCGGCGCGTAGGGGGCGAGCATGATCACCAGAGGCTCAACGGCGTGGCGCGTTGCGCGTTGCGCGATCCGCAATTCATTCACGTACTCCATCATCGCCGCGATGGCGGTGTTGTAGCCCAGCGCCTCGGTGTCAGCGGTGACCTTCCTGATGGTCTGGTGGAGCTTGCGCTCGACTGAGTCCGGGAACCCCGGGCTCGCGCCCGGGGTCAGTGCCGTCACTTCATGCACCAGCACCCACACCTTCTCCAGGAAGCGCCGGATCCCGGTGATCCCCTCGTCCCGGAAGTCCCCGCCTTCCTGGAAGGGGCCCAGGAACATGAGGTACATGCGGAACGTGTCGGCGCCCCACTGCTGGATGTAGGCGTCGGGGACGACCACGTTGCCGCGCGACTTCGACATCTTGGCCCCGTCCTTGATGATGAGCCCGTGGGCCCGGAAGCGCGGGAACGGTGTGTCGAAGTGCAGATGCCCCAGGTCGTGCAGCACCATGGTGACGAACCGGCTGTACAGCAGGTGCAGCACGGCGTGCTCGTTCCCGCCGATGTAGCTGGTCACCGGCAGCCAGGTGCGGGTGCGGCCCGGGTCGAAGGGCCGGTCGTCGAACTCGGTGGACGGGTAGCGCAGGAAATACCACGCAGAGTCGAGGAACGTGTCGGACACGTCGGTTTCGCGCCGGCCGGTCGCCCCGCACGCCGGGCAGGCGACGTGGTACCACTCCTTGTGCCGCGCCAGGGGCGAGACGCCGGTGTCGTCGGGCCGGAAGTCCTCGATCAGCGGCAGCTCGACGGGCAGGCGGTCCTCGGGCACGCCCACGGGTCCGCAGCCGTCGCAATGGATGATCGGAATGGGCGGGCCCCAGTAGCGCTGGCGCGAGATGCACCAGTCGTGCAGGCGGTATTGCACCCGCGGCGTGGCGAACGCGCGGCCCGCGAGCCACTCGACGATCTTGCGGGCCGCGTCGCGACACGGCAGGCCGTCGAACGGCCCGGACCCGATGAGCACGCCCTCGTCGGAGACGCTCGGGAGCGCCTCGCCCTCCACGCGCACCACCTGGCGGATCGGGAGATCGAACTGCGTGGCGAACGCGAAGTCCCGCTTGTCGTGCGCGGGCACGGCCATGATCGCGCCCGTGCCGTATTCCATGAGCACATAGTCGGCGATCCACACGGGAATCGCCTCGCCCGTGGCGGGGTTCCGCGCGTACGACCCCAGGAACGCGCCGGTCTTGGTCTTCTCGCCCACCTTGCGCGACACGATGTCCTTGGCCTGGACCTCGCGCTGGTACCCGTTGACGGCGGCGCGGCGCTCCTCCGTCGTCAAGGCGCCCACCAGCGGGTGCTCGGGCGCGAGCACCAGGTACGTGGCGCCGAAGACCGTGTCCGGACGGGTGGTGAAGACCGTGATCCGCTGGCCCCCGGGCGTTTCGAACACCAGCTCGGCGCCCTCGCTCCGCCCGATCCAGTTGCGCTGCAGCGCGACGGTGCTCTCGGACCAGTCGAGCGTGTCGAGGTTCTGGAGCAGGCGCTCGGCGTACTGCGTGATCGCGAAGAACCACTGCTCGAGCGAGCGCTGCTCGACCTTGGTGTCGGGATGGCGCTCGCAGTAGCCGTTGATCACCTGCTCATTGGCCAGCACCGTCTTGCACGCGGGGCACCAGTTGACGGCCGCCTTCTGCCGGTAGGCGAGGCCCGATTTGAAGAGCTGGAGGAAGATCCATTGCGTCCACCGGTAGTAGCGGGGGTCGGTGGTGGCGAGCTCGTGCCGCCAGTCGAACATCCCGCCGAATCGCCGGAGCTGGCGCCGGAACGCTTCGATGTTGCGCGGGATGAGCGTGGCGGGATTGGTCCCGACCGAGAGGGCGTAGTTCTCCGAGTGGATGCCGAACGCGTCGAACCCGATGGGCTCGAAGACGTCGAAGCCCTGGAGCCGCTTGAAGCGCCCGTAGATGTCCGCGCCGGTGAACGCGAACATGTTCCCCACGTGGAGCCCTTCCGCGGACGGGTACGGGAACATCATCAGGTTGTAGAACGGGGGCGCCGGGTGGTCGAGGTCGGGCTCGTTGCTGCGGCGCTCCGCCCAGCGCGCCTGCCACTTGCGTTCTACGGCTTCGGGGTCGTACACCGGCACGTCGCGCGTCGTCATAAGTGTCTGAAATGTAACGGGCTTGCCCGGCCGTGAAACCCGGGCTAGCTTAGCCCACCCGACCGCCTTCATGCCGACCAAAAGCCAGCAGCTCCGCCAGCGGTTCCTCTACACCGGAGCCGGTGTTGCCGTCGCGTTCGTGGTGCTGCTGGCCGCCGTCACGGGCGCGCGCGCCCGCCGCCTGCTCCAGGATCAGGCCCACGACCGGGGCCGGGACCTGGCGCGGCGGGTGGCCGCGACGGTGACTCAGTACGTGGACGAGCGGCGGCGCGAGGTGCAGGCGTTCGCGACCCAGCCCGAGCTCGTGCGGCTCGTGCGCCAGGCCGCCAGTGAGGTGGTGGACCGCGGCTGGGATCGGGCCGAGATCCCCGCCCTGGAGCGTCAGTTCGCGCGCACCCGCCAGATCGGCGCCGACCCGGCGTTCCGCGACTACCTGCAGGGCTTCACCGAGGCGTCCGACTTCATCGAGATCATCGTGACCGAACGGCACGGGCTCACCGTGCTCGCCTCAGCGCGCCCGTCGGACTTCGTCCAGGGGGACGAGGAATGGTGGCAGCGCGCGGTGGTGGACGGATCGTATGCGGGCGAGGCGCAGTACGACTCCTCGGCCGCCGCCGTGTCGCTCGAGTTCGCGGCCGCGATCCGGCCGCCCGGCGCGCGGGCGGCGCTGGGAGTGGTGAAGGCGGTGCTCCCGCTCGACCGGTTGAGCGAGCTGCTCGGCGCGGCGGAGCTGGGTGGGCGCGCGTATCTCCAGGTGGTCGACCGGCGCGGGATCGTGCTGCTGTCGCCCGATGCGAGCCAGCCGCTGCACCTCCTGGCGCAGCGGGAGGCGATCCCGCTCGCCCCCACGCCCACCGACACGGTGGTGGCCACCGCGGCGGGCCCGGAATTGGTGGTCGCGGTGCCGGCGAACCATGGGGCCTGGTGGGTGCTGTTCCGCGAGCCGGTGGCCACGGCCTACGCGGCGGCCCGCAACACGGTCCGCAGCATCGCGCTGGGCGCGGTGATCCTGCTGGCGGGCACGATCCTCCTGCTGGCGCTCCTGGCCCGGCGACTGCACCGATCGGTGACGGAGCCCGTAAAGGCGGCGGGGCGGATCGCGAGCCGGGTGGCGAGCGGCGACCTGTCCGTGACGGTCAGCACGGAGCGCGCCCGGACGGGCGAGGTCGGCGACTTGCTCTCGTCCGTGCAGTCTATGGTCGTGGCGCTGCGGCGCCTGGTGGGCGCAATCCGCTCCGCCGCCGACGAGGCGGCGGCCATGGCGGCGGAGATCTCCGCCTCGACCGAGCAGATGAGCGCCTCCACGCAGGAGATGGCGTCCACTACGCAGGACCTCACGCGCCGGGTGGCGGAGCAGGCGCAGCTGCTGCGGGCGGCCGCGGACGACGCGGGACGCATTCTGCAGATCGCCACCATCCTGGCGGGCGGCGCGGAGGAGTCGGCGCGCCGCAACACCGCGCTCTCCGAGCTGGCCCGGCGGCACCGCGACCTGCTCGACGAGAGCACGACCCAGCTGGCCCAGCTGGCCGAGGAAGTCGAGCGCGGCGCGGCGGAAGCCGAAGCGCTGGCCCAGGCCTCGGCCGAAATTCAGAAGTTCGTGGCCCAGGCGAAGGCGGTCGCCACCCAGACCAACATGCTGGCGCTGAACGCCGCCATCGAGGCGGCGCGCGCCGGGCCCCAGGGCCGGGGGTTCGCCGTCGTGGCCGACGAAGTGCGCAAGCTGGCGTCCCAGGCCGCCGCGGCCGCCGGCGACACGGCGGACATCGTCCGCGGCGTGCTGGGGCGCGTCCAGGCGACCCGGGAC
>JBOHSV010000375.1:0-10502 GCA_050921735.1 Gemmatimonadales bacterium
CCCTTGTCGCCCGCCGGCAGGCCGCTGCCGGCCTTTGTCCACGTGGCGCCGCCGTCGGTGGACCTGTACACGGCGCTTCCCGGTCCGCCGCCGTTGAAGCCGAAGGCGCTGCGGAGGCGCTGGTACGTCGCGGCGTGTAGCACGTTGGGGTCGCGCGGATCCATCACGATCTCGGTGGCGCCCGTGAGCGAGTCGACGAACAGCGTCTTGCTCCACGTGCGTCCCGCGTCAGTCGTCTTGTAGACGCCGCGGTCCATGCTCGGCTTCCACAGGTTTCCGACCGCGGCCACCCACGCGACGTTCGGGTCGCTGGGGTGGAGCACGACGCGGCCGATGCTGCCCGTGCCCTTGAGGCCGACGTGTGTCCACGTCGCGCCGGCGTCCGTGGAGCGGTAGATGCCGTTGCCCCACGACGAGCTCTGGCGGTTGTTCTGCTCGCCGGTGCCGGCCCAGACGACGTCCGGGTTGGACGGCGCGATCGCGACGTCGCCGAACGTGCTCACGGGCTCGTGGTCGAAGATGGGCGTCCAGGTCGTGCCCTTGTTCACCGACTTCCACAGGCCGCCGGACGCCGTGGCGACGTACAGCACGGACGGGTGACCGGGGACGCCTTCGACGTCGTGCACGCGGCCGCCCACGACGGCGGGGCCGATGGAGCGGAACCGGAGGGAGTCGAAGGGCGCCTGCGAGACGGCGACGAGCGCGAGGGCGACGGGGACGAGCATGGGTGGTCCTCCTCTGGCGCCAAGCTACTCGGCGTTCGCGTCGCCGACCAGCAGGTCCGGGAGGCGTGGTCCAGCGTGCTGCCCGACGTCAAGGCGGACGCGTCGTACTCACGCGCCCTGAAGGTGGAGCAGGCGTTCCTGCCCGCGGTGATCTTCGACCCCTCGGCCCCGCCGGGCGAGCTGATCCCGGTCCGGTTCGGATCGGACAATACGTGGCAGGCCGGGCTGTCGGTTGAGCAGCCGCTGTTCGAGTACGGCGTGATCACGGGCGTCGGCGCGGCCGGCCGCTACCGCCGGCTCGAGCGGGAGCGGTTGCGGGGCACCACGCACGATATCGTGACCCGGGTGCGGCTGGCGTACCTCGACGCCCTGCTGGCCGTCGAGGAGGTGCGCTTGACCGGGCAGAGCGTGGAGCGGGTGCGGCAGACCCTGAAGGAGACGCGGGCGCTGAACCGCGCCGGGCTCGCGGCGGACTACGACGTCCTCCGGCTCGAGGTGCAGTTGGCCAACCTGGAGCCCAACCTCGAACGCGCCGAGAACGCCGTGCTCGCCGCCAAGCGGACGCTGTTGGTCACCGTCGGGCGGGATCCGCGGCACGCGGCGGCGGTCGAGCTCGAGGGCCGCCTCAACGAGCTGGACATCACCACACTGGCCCGGAACCACGAGTCCAACCGGTCGCTGCTGCGGCATGCCGGGGTGGATGGCGACGGGGGCATCCAGCTCGAAGCGGACCGCGCCTACGCGGCGGCGCTGGCCGCCCAGAGCGCCGTCCGACAGGCCCGGCTCGCCGTCGACCTCGAGCGCGCCCGGCTGGCCGTCGAGCGCGGAGAGTATTTCCCCAAGCTCCGGTTGTTCGCCCGCTACGGGATCACCGCGCAGCAAAACGGGTCGCCGGACTTCTTCGGCGTTGCGCAGCAGCGGGCGACGAGCGCGGTGGTCGGCCTGCGGGTGGAGTTGCCCGTGTTCAACGGGTTCGCGCGAGAGGCGCGGGTGCAGCAGGCGCGCGCCGGCGTGGAACAGGCGGAGGCGCGGCTGCAGCAGGTGGAGCACGAGGCCGCGCGACGTGCACACGCTGGTGGAGGACGTTCGCGAAGCGCGCCGGCGGGCCGAGAGTCAGCAGCGGGCGGTGGCCCAGGCCCAGCGCGGATACGAGATCGCGGCGACGGAGTACCGCGCCGGGCTCGGCTCGCAGCTGCAAATCACCGACGCGGAAGTCGCGTTGCGCCAGTCCGAGTTCAACTACGCCCGAGCCGTCTACGATTACTTGGTGGCGAGCGCCCGGCTGGACGCCGCCATGGGACATGTACCGGCCGCTCCGAGCGATCTCACGCTCCAGTGAGCGGCGCCGAGAGGACACGATGAGCGAGGAACGAGCCACGAGGGTGCCCGCACCGCTGGCGGTTCGCTGGGCGCTGGGGCTGCTGGCGGCGGGCGCCATGGTCGCGTGCCAACCGGCCGACGGATCGCCCCCCGACGGCGAGAACCCGGAGGCGTTCGCCCGGGTCGTGAAGGTCGGCGTGCACGTCGTCGAGCCGAGCGCGTTCGTGGATTACATCCGCGCCACGGGCGAAGTCGAGGCGATGCACGACGTCGCCCTGTCGGCGGAAGAGACCGGCGTGATCCGCGAGTTCTACGTCGCCAAGGGTGCCGCGGTCCGGGCCGGCCAGCCGATCGTCAAGATCGACGACGCCGTGCTCGCCGCCCAGGTGGCCGAGGCCCGGGCGGCGGCGCGGCTCGCCCAGGAGCAGTACGAGCGGCAGCGCTAGGTGTGGGAGGAAGAGAAGATCGGGAGCGAGATCGGCTACCTCCAGGCCAAGTCGCAGGCCGAGGCCGCCGCCTCCCGGGCGGCGGCGCTCGAGGCGCGGCTCGCCCGAACCGTGATTCGCGCGCCGGTCGCCGGCGTGTTCGACGAGAAGCTCATGGAGGTCGGCGAGATGGCGATGCCCGGGAGCCGCATCGGCCGCGTCGTCTCGGCGCGGCGGGTGAAGGTGACGGCCGGCATCCCGGAGCGGTTCGCCGCCGACGTCCGGACCGGCGCCCCGGCGCGCGTGACGTTCGACATCTTCCCGGGCGAGGAGTTCACGGGTCGCATCGGCTTCGTCGGCACCGCCGTCGATCCGGCCAATCGCACGTTTCCCGTCGAGATCGTGATGGACAACCCCCGGCGCCTGATCAAGCCCCGCATGGTGGCCAGCGTCCACGTGGTGCGGGCGCGCCTGAGCGGGGTCGTGGTCCTGCCGCAAGACCTGGTGGCGCGGACGGAGGAAGGGTACCAGGTGTTCGTCGTGACCGAGCGGGACGGCGTGTCGTTCGCCGAGGCGCGGCGGGTCACGCTGGGGCCGTCG
The DNA here is from genome assembly GCA_050921735.1 of Gemmatimonadales bacterium. GTDB lineage: Bacteria > Gemmatimonadota > Gemmatimonadetes > Gemmatimonadales > GWC2-71-9 > DATLXT01. The sequence goes on from JBOHSV010000375.1 coordinate 3,071, forward strand.
TACGAGAACCGCGTGGTCATCAGTGACGGGCTGGCGGCCGGGGACCGCGTGATCGGCGCCGGGGCGCGCCTGGTCGATCACGGCAGTCGCGTGCAGGTCGTCGAGTCGGGAGGGGAGGGGCGATGAGCGCGCCGCACCCTGGCTCGCGGTTCAAGGAGTTCGGGCTCACCTCCTTCGCCATCGGGCACCCGACGACCGTGCTGGTGATGGCGGCGTTTCTGGCCATCATGGGCACGGTGTCGTACCTGACGATCCCCAAGGAATCGTCGCCCGAGATCGTGGTGCCGAACATCATCGTGAACACCATGTATCCGGGGGTCGCGCCGCGGGACGTCGAGGCGCTGATCACGCGGCCGCTCGAAGAGGAGCTCAACACGATCGCCGACGTCAAGACCATCAGCTCCACGTCCGTCGAGGGCTACTCCAGCATCAACGTGGAGTTCGAGGCGGGCGTGGACATGAACGAAGCGCTGCAGCGTGTGCGCGAGAAGGTCGACATCGCCAAGCCGGAGCTGCCGGCGGCCGCGGAGGAGCCCGGGATCTTCGAGATCAATTTCTCCGAGTTCCCGATCATGCAGGTGAACGTGGCCGGTCCCTACAGCCTGGAGCGGCTGCGCCAGGTGGCGGAGGACCTGCAGGACCGGCTGGAGCAGATCCCCAGCGTGCTCGAGGTCCAGCTCTCGGGCGGCCTGGAGCGCGAGGTGCAGGTCGACGTCGACCTGGCGCGCCTCAAGTACTACGGCGTCGCGTTCGACGACGTGATCGACGCCGTCCGCAACGAGAACGTCACCGTCCCGGGCGGGTCCATCGACGTCGGGGGGTTCAAGTACCTCGTGCGCGTGCCGGGGGAGTTCGCCACGCCCGCGCCCATCGCGGATGTGGTCGTGACGACCAAGAACGGCCGGCCGATCTACATCCGTGACGTGGCCCGAGTCGATTATGGCTACAAGGAGCGGGAGAGCTTCGCGCGGCTGGACGGGCACCAGGTCGTCTCGCTGGCCGTGAAGAAGCGGGCGGGCGAGAACATCATCGAGACCGCGGACCGCGTGCGCGCGGTCATCACCGCGGCGGAGCCGGGGTTCCCGCCCGGGACCGTGGTCAAGGTGACGTCGGACCAGTCGAAGGACATCCGCAACATGGTGAGCTCGCTCGAGAACAACATCATCTCGGGGCTCATCCTGGTGGTCGGCGTGCTGCTGTTCGTGCTGGGGGCCCGGACGGCGTGGTTCGTGGGGCTCGCCATCCCGCTCTCGATGTTCATCTCCTTCGCCATTCTCCAGGCGGCGGGCATCACCATGAACATGGTGGTCCTGTTCAGCCTGATCCTGGCGCTCGGGATGCTGGTGGACAACGCGATCGTCGTGGTGGAGAACACCTACCGCTTCCGGGAGCTGGGATTCGACCGCCCCGAGGCGGCCAAGTACGGGACCGCCGAAGTCGCGCTCCCGGTCATCGGCGCGACGGCGACGACGCTGGGCGCGTTCCTGCCGATGGCGTTCTGGCCGGGGATCGTGGGGGAGTTCATGCGGTTCCTGCCGCTGACGCTCATCATTACGCTCAGCTCGTCGCTGTTCGTGGCGCTGGTCATCGTCCCGACCGCCGCATCATCATGACCGGCGTCGGCGTCATCAGCCTGGCGGGGGTGGTGGTGAACAACGCCATCGTGCTGCTCGACTACACGAACGTCCTGCGGCGGCGCGACGGGCTGACCCGCCGTGAAGCCCTCGTGGTCGCCGGCCGGACGCGGTTCCGGCCGGTGTGGCTCACCGCGATCACGACGGTGCTGGGCCTCGTGCCGCTCGCGGTCGGCCTCAACTTCGATTTCATCGGGCTGTACACGCGCCTGGCGCCGGATTTCTACTGGGGTGGTGAGCAGGCCGCGTGGTGGGGGCCGATGGCCATCGCCGTCATTACGGGGCTCGTGTTCGCCACGATCCTGACGCTGGTCCTCGTGCCGGTACGGTACTCGCTGCTGGACGACCTGGAAGCGGCGGTGCGGTGCTGGTTCGCGCCGCGAGAGGTGGTCGAGGGCGCCCGCGGCGAGCGCACGGCTGAGGAGCCCGCCGGAGTGCCGGCGGACTAGGTAGCGCCGGGCGGAAGGGCGGGACAGATTCGCGGATCCCTCAGTCCGGAGAGCCGCGATGCGCATCGGTCCTGCCCTTCTCGTCGTCGGTGCCCTCACCGCCCCGCTTCCAGCCCAGGATACCGTGCGGTTCACGCCCACGGTGGGCCACCCGACCTTCGCGGTCCGCGAGCCGGTGCTGCGGATCAGGCCCGGCACGGTGCTGATCTCGAACACGATGTTCGGCGCCTACTACACGGAGGAGGGCGGAGCCTTCCCGGGCGAGGTGGGCCCCTTCTACGTCGAGGGGGCGACCAAGAACGACGTGCTGGTCCTCAAGATCATCCGGGTGCGGCCGAATCATCACCTCGCCGCGTCGCAGCTCTACTCGGACTTCGGCGGCCTCGCAACCGATTCCCGGGTGCGCCTGTTGAACGACCCGATCCCTCCGCGGCGCTACCTCTGGCGGCTGGACCGCGAGAAGATGACCGGCACGACGACGCTCCCCGACAGCCGGATGGGCCAGATCACGATCGACCTGCGGCCGATGCTCGGCCGGGTGGCGGTGGCGCCCCGCGGGCAGGAAGCCTTCAACGGGCTCTGGCCGGGGGACTTCGGCGGCAACATGGACGCTCCGGAGGTGCGCGAGGGCACGACGGTGTACCTGCCGATCTTCCACGACGGCGCCTACTTCTATTTCGGCGACGGCCACGCGCGCCAGGGCCAGGGCGAGGTGGCGGGGACGGGGCTCGAGACCTCGATGGACGTGGTGCTCCGGATCGACCTGATCAAGGGCAAGCGCATCGACTGGCCGCGGCTCGAGGATGCGGACTATATCATGGTGGCGGGGAGCGGCCGGCCGCTGATCGACGCGTTTCGGCTGGCGCACGTCGAGCTGGTGGAGTGGCTGGTGGAGGAATACGGCTTCGGCAAGTGGGACGCCTACCAGCTGCTGGGTGAGCTGGCCGAGAGCACGGTGGCGAACATCGTGGACCCGGCGTACACGGTGGTGGCCAAGTTCCCGAAGCGGTACCTGCCGCGGTAAGGCGCCTCCTTGGAGTGGGTATGCGGCATCATCACCGTCAACACAACAGTCACCACCACGACGCCCGGGGGTCCGCGGGCCATGCCGGCCACGCTCACATGGTGGAGGACTTCCGCCGGCGCTTCTGGATCTCCCTCGCCCTGACGATCCCCGTCCTCGCCACGTCCGAAATGATTCAGCACTTCTTCGGACTGCGGGACGCGCTCGCATTCCCGGGCGACCGGTACGTCCAGCTCCACTTCGCTTCCGTCGTCTACTTCTATGGCGGCTGGCCATTTCTCACCGGGCTGATCGCCGAGCTCAGGAAGAAGCTCCCCGGCATGATGGCGCTGGTGGCCCTGGCCATCAGCGTGGCCTACGTCTACAGCACAGCGGTCGTGTTCGGGCTCCGGGGCGAGGTGTTCTTCTGGGAGACCGCGACCCTGATCGACATCATGCTGCTGGGTCACTGGATCGAGATGCGGTCGGTGCTGGGCGCCTCGCGCGCGCTGGAGCACCTGGTGCGCCTGCTCCCCGCCGACGCGCACCGTCTGCGCCCCGACGGCTCGACCGAGGAGGTGCCCGTCACCGACCTCGCGGCCGGCGATCTCGTGCTGGTGAAGCCCGGCGAGAAAGTCCCGACCGACGGCGAAGTGACCGAGGGCCGGACCAGCGTGAACCAGGCGCTGCTCACGGGGGAGTCGCAGCCGGTCGAGCGGGGTCGGGGCGACCGGGTGATCGGCGGGGCGGTGAACGGCGAGGCGGCGATCACCATCCGGGTGACGAAGACCGGGGCCGACACCTACCTGTCGCAGGTGATCGAGCTGGTGCGCCGGGCGCAGGAGACCCGGTCGCGCACGCAGGACCTGGCGAACCGGGCGGCGCTGTGGCTCACGCTCATCGCGATCGCCGGCGGCACCGCGACGCTCGCGGCATGGCTCGCCGCGGGGCGGGAGTTCGGCTTCGCGCTGGAGCGCATGGTGACCGTGATGGTCATCGCCTGCCCCCATGCCCTGGGCCTGGCGGTGCCGCTGGTCGTCGCGGTCTCGACGGCGCTGTCGGCGCGGAACGGCCTGCTGATCCGGGACCGGACGGCGTTCGAGCGCGCCCGCGAGCTCGACGCGGTCGTGTTCGACAAGACCGGGACGCTGACCGAAGGGCGCTTCGGCGTGACCGACGTCGTCCCGCTCGACGCCCGTGACGAGGCGGAGGTGCTGCGGCTCGCCGCGGCGCTGGAGAGCCGGTCCGAGCACCCCATCGCCGCGGGGATCGTGCGGGCGGCGCGGGACCGCGGCGTCGGGCATCCCGCGCCCGTCGACTTCATCGCGATCCCCGGGAAGGGAGCCCGGGGCGTCGTCGAGGGAGTGGAGGTCAAGGTCGTGAGCCCCGGCTTCTTGCAGGATCAGGGGCTGGCGGTCGCGGACGATCGCGTGGCGCGCCTGGCCGAGCAGGGGAAGACCGTGGTCTACGTGCTCGCGGGCGGGCGGGTCGCGGGGGCGATCGCGCTGGCCGACATCATCCGTGACGAGTCGCGCGACGCGCTCGCGCGTCTCAGGCAGATGGGCATCAAGGCGATGATGCTGACCGGCGACTCCCGCGCCGTGGCGCGCTGGGTAGCGGACGAGCTGGGCCTCGACGACTACTTCGCCGAGGTGCGGCCCGACCAGAAGGCGGCGACGATCCGCGAGGTGAGGCGACGCGGGCTGACCGTGGCGATGGTGGGCGACGGAGTGAACGACGCGCCGGCCCTGGTCGAGGCCGACGTGGGGATCGCGATCGGGGCGGGCACGGACGTCGCGATCGAGTCGGCGGACATCGTGCTCGTGCGCTCCGACCCGCGGGATGTCGCGGCCATCGTGGAGCTGGCGCGCGCGACGTACCGCAAGATGGTCCAGAACCTGTGGTGGGCCACGGGTTACAACGCGGTCGCGCTCCCGCTGGCGGCGGGCGCTCTGTACGGCGCCTTCGGCGTCCTGCTCTCGCCCGCCTTGGGCGCGGTGCTCATGTCGCTCTCGACCGTGATCGTCGCCATCAACGCCCGCGCTTTACACGCCGACGCCAGGCGGGTAGTCTAGCAGGCGCCGGGGCGCTAGCGGTTCGGGAGCTGGACCCGCCTCCCGTCGAGCCCGCGATCGCCGGCGTCGGCCGCGGAGAAGTGAAACCGGTATTCGTGCCTTTCCCCGGGCGTGATCGGCACGTTTGCGGAGTTGAACCACGACGACCGGCGCCGCACGTCGTACCCGCCGATGTGCAGGGTGTAGGCCCCTGCCTTGTTCGCGATCACAACCACCGTGTATTCCCCGTCGGTCGGCGCGTTGAAGTACACCTCGATCCAGGGCTCGTCGTCAACGATCCTCCCGTCCGGGAGGACCGTGCCAAGCCCGGTGCTGAGGTAGGCGGCATCCGAGACCTCGCTGTAGCGTTTGCCGGCGCCCGGGTCGAACCCCAGCCGCCGGCCCTGCGGGTCCGCGATCACCGCCTCGGCGACCCCGCCGTGCAGGGTGATCATGATCGTGGCGTCGCCGGTCCGCCGTTCGGGCTCGGGCCCGGCAATCGCCGGCGGGTTGATGGGGTGCATCCGTAGGGTCCCGGCTGGTGCGGGATGGGGAGGCCGGCCGGGAGCCACGGCACCGGGCTGGGGGCCGCTCGCGGGGGCGACGACCGGTGTGGGTTCCGCCGACGGCTGGGTGGTGCCGGTGCCGACCTGGCCGTACTGGTTGGTGCCGCCCCAACAGTACGTCACTCCGTCCGTGGCGATGCCACACGTGTGGCTGCCGGACACGAGGTGCCGAAACCGAACGTTCCCCGCGACCGGCACCGGCCGAGTACTGCACGGCACAACGGGTGTCCGGAGCGTGTCGCACCGATCCGGGGCGGCCGTGGTGCCGAGCATCGGCGAGCGGGCCCGGTTCGCCCCCCAGCAATACGCCCGGTCCTCCACCGTCACGCCGCAAGTGTAGGCGCCGGCCGTGCTGACCACGCGCCAGCGCTGATCACCCACCACCGCGGTCGGGGTCGCGTTTGCCGCATAATGGTCCGTCCAGCGACCGTTGCCGAGCTGGCCGTACTGGTTCCGTCCCCAGCAGTACGCTGCGCCGCCCGCGGTGACCGCGCACGTGCCGACGGTCGACACGCTGAGCGCGGTGACCGGTTCGGTCAACGGGACGCGCTGCGGGGGGACCCAGCGCGGGGACCCGACTCCGACGTCGATTCCCAGGGCGCCGTCACGGTTTGAGCCCCAGCAATACAGAGACCCGTTCTCGCCGATGCCGCAGGCATGGATCAGACCGGCGGCTACCGATCGGAAACGGACGGGCGTCTCGACCCGGACCACTTCCGGGCCGCCGCGCCCCGCGGGCTCGTCGCTCGGCCGGCTGAAGCGTCCCCAGCAGTACACCACGCCCTCCCCGGTCACGGCGCAGGTCCGCTGATCGCCGGCGCTCACGTCGGCGAATCGCAGATCCGTGGCGACCGGGATCGGGGCCAAGCTCCTCGCCAACCCCTGACCGAGGGCGCCATCCGGGTCATGGCCCCAGCAGTACGCCTGCCCCGGCGGTGTGAGCGCGCAAACGTGCTCGCGTCCCGCCGAGATGTCCGTGAAGGTGTGGCGGCCGGCGACCGCGACGGGTTGAGCGCTGCTCCCGCGTCGTGGCGAGCCATCGCCGAGTTGCCCCTGCTCGTTGAGTCCCCAACAGTAGCCCGCACCTTGGGCCGTGAGGGCGCAGGTGAAGGCGGAGCCCGCCGTCACTACCACGAACCGCGCCGGGTTCTCCGCCTGACGGATGTCCGGCTGCTCGGCGGCGCAGGCGAGGACGGCGGCCAGGCAGAACCCGCGGGCCGTCATGGTACGATGAACGTGAGCCGGTCGCGGTCCGTGGCGTCCCGGCCGTCCGGATTACCCACGACCGACAGGGTGAGCACGTTTCTCCCCGACTGGAGCGGGATGGTGACGGTCTCGCTGCGTCCGGGGATCGGCGTGAACAGGGGCGTCAGCGAAGTGCCGTTCACCTCCGCTTGGAATGTGCCGCGGTCGATCGCGGCGCTGTAGAACAGCAGCAGCGAGTACGCCGTCGTGCCCGCCGCCAGGGACGTCTGCCGTTGCGCGGGACGCGCGTAACTCAGCAGCGCGTCCACCGACCCACGCTGCCCCCCGCCGTCGAACCCTCCGGTCAAGGCGAGCGAGCCGCCGCTCAAGTCGGGGCCCCACTAGTGTGCCGGTAGGCGCGTCGGGTTGCAAGGGGTCGCCCAGACATGTTCACTTACCCGGCCGGCGGCGTATCGGTGGTCTGCACGGGAGGCGTATCTGCTCGACTCTCCTTTTCTCATTGGGACGGCGGCGATCCTTG
>JBOHSV010000376.1:0-2182 GCA_050921735.1 Gemmatimonadales bacterium
CCGCCGTACCCGCGCCACCGCCAGGGCGATCGCGACCGCGGCGGCCAGCGCGCCGACGCCGACCGCCGACAGCAGCGCGCCGTACCCCTCCGCGCCGACGCCCAGCACGTCCCGCGCCACGACCGGCATCAGCGTAATGAAGGGGAACCCGAAGATGCTGAGCAGCGCCGTCAGCGCGATCAGCGCCGACACCCGGGCATCGCGGCGGATGTAGGCGACGATCTCCCGGAACCCCGCCCAGGCGGACACCGGGGCCGCCACGGGCGCCCGCGGCGGGAGCCGCATGGCGAGCAGGTTGCGGATCACGGCGAGGTAACTCAGCCCGTTCAAGGCGAAGCACCACGCCACGCCCGCCTGCCCGATCACGATCCCCGCCACCGCGGGCCCCACCACCCGCGAGGCGTTGAACACCGACGAGTTGAGCGCGATGGCGCTGGTGAGGTCCTCTTTCCCCACCAGGTCCACGATGAACGACTGCCGCATGGGAATGTCGAACGCGCTCACCACGCCGAGCAGGGCCGCCAGCGCCATCACGTTCTCCACGGTCACCGCGCCGGTCCACACCAGTCCGGCGAGGGCGAATGCCTGCACCATCGAAAGCGCCTGCGTGACCACCACGGCCCGGCGCTTGTCGGTGCGGTCGGCCACGACGCCGGCGTACAGGGTGAACAGCAGCACCCCCATCGACCCGAGGGCCGACACGAGCCCCACGTAGAACGGCGAGTCGGTGAGCGCCAGCACCAGCCATCCCTGGGCCACGGACTGGACCCAGGTGCCCGTGAGGGAGATCGCTTGACCGAAGAAGAAGAGACGGAAGTTCCGGTGGCGGAGGGCGCCGAATCCGTAGCCGCGCGCGGCCTCTGTCATTGCGGGAAAGCTCGCCCCGGCCCCACATTTCGGGTAGACCCATGCGCTACACGACGTACAGCCGCTTCATTCCCGAGCTCGCCGATACCATCAACCTCCAGGGCTTGCTCGACCAGCTGGCCGACTTCCTGCTCCAGTCGGGCTTTGCGGGGGGACCGTACTCGCATCCCTTCTGGGGCGAGTTCGGCGAGGGTGACGGGGACCGGTCGCTCGATGCCCTGCGCCAGGCCATCCTCCAGGCGCTGGTGGACTCGGGCCAGCTCACGCCGGAGATGTTGCAGACGCTGCGCGGCGACTCCACCGGCGATCCCGCGCGCGACGCCGAGCTGCAGCGCCAGCTGGCGCAGCTGCTCGACCGCATCGTCCAGCGGCTCATCGAGGACGGCTACCTCAACGTCGCCGAGCCGCCCCAGATGCCGGCCGGCCAGCAGCCGCTGTTCGGGCCCGACGGCATGGCACGCGAGGCGGCCCAGCAGGTGCAGTTCTCGCTCACCGAGAAAGGCATTGACTTCCTCGGCTACAAGACGCTGAAGCACCTGCTCGGCAGCATCGGCAAGTCGAGCTTCGGCGCGCACGAGACCGAGCACCTCGCCACCGGCATCGAGGCGGAAAACGTCAGCCGCCGCTACGAGTTCGGCGACACTCTCAACCTCGACGTCAACGCGACGCTCTCCAGCGCGCTGAAGCGCGAGGGCCTCGGCGTCCCAATCAACCTCGAGTACGAGGACCTGATGGTCCACCAGGCCGAATACCGCTCGTCCTCGGCCACGGTGTTGATGCTCGACTGCTCGCATTCGATGATCCTGTACGGCGAAGACCGGTTCACGCCGGCCAAGAAGGTGGCACTCGCGCTGACCCACTTGATCCGGACACAGTTTCCCGGCGACACCCTGCGCGTGGTACTGTTCCACGACACGGCGGAGGAAATCCCGCTGGCGCAGCTCGCCCACGCGCAGGTGGGGCCGTACCACACCAACACCGCCGAGGGCCTGACGCTGGCGCGCCGCATCCTCCAGGGCCAGCGCAAGGACATGCGCCAGATCATCATGATCACGGACGGGAAACCGTCCGCGCTCACGCTCCCCGACGGGCGCATCTACGTCAACTCGATGGGACTCGACCCGCAGATTCTCCAGGCGACCTACCGCGAAGTGGCGAACTGCCGCCGCAACGGGATCCTGATCAACACCTTCATGCTCGCGCGCGACCGCAGCCTGGTCGAGTTCGTCAAGAAAGTGTCCGCCATCTGCCGCGGCAAGGCGTACTTCACCAACACGATGACCCTCGGGCAGTTCATCCTCATGGATTTCATGCG
>JBOHSV010000377.1:0-4095 GCA_050921735.1 Gemmatimonadales bacterium
GAGCTGGTTGCCGTTTTCGGGCCCCAGCGGGCGCCGGGGGTACGCGGTGCCGGCGACCTCCGCTGCCCGCACCCGACCGCGCGGGTCGGTCCGAAAGACCAGCGCCTCCTTGCCCGGGACGAGCACGAACACGGTCTCTGCGGTCTCGGCGAGCCGATTCGCCGGAGATCCCGCGGGCTCCCAGTACAGCACTCCCCCCGCCTCGTAGACGAAGGCGGTGTCGCCCGGGCGGCCGTATTCTCCGATGAGCGGCAGCCACCGCTGGGGTGCCGGAGCGGGCTTGGGCGCGGGCGCCTGCGCGGGGCCGCACGCGGGCGCCGCAAGCACGAGGACGGCGGAGACCAGGCGGGCGATCACGCGCGCTCCGCATCGCCGAGCGCGGCGATCTGATCCGACGGGTAGACGTGGACGCCGCGTTGCGCCTTGCGCGCCACGCGGACTATGGCCCGGGCCACGGTCTCGGCGGGGATGGGGCGGGAGCGCCGCAGGGGCCCGATCATGAGGGGTGAGAGGGCGCGGAACAGCGGGATGGCGATGCGCTCGCCCAGGCGGCGCTCGGCGCGCGGGCCCGTCAGGAACGACGGGCGGAAGATATGGATGCTCTCGAAGGCGATCCGCTTGACGGCCTCCTCCACCTCGCCCTTCACGCGATTGTAGAAGATCCGCGAGCGCGGGTTCGCGCCGAGCGCGCTGACCAGCAGGAACTGCCGGGCCCGCTGAGCCGCCGCCAGCCGGGCGAGCTCGTGGACGTACGTGCAGTCCACGCGATAGAACGCCTCGCGGGAGCCCGCCTGCTTCATGGTCGTGCCGAGACAGCAGAACACGTCGTCCGCGCGGGGCACGTTGCCCAGCTCGGCGAGCATCTCGAAATCGATCTCGCGCTGGACCAGCTTCTTGTGCTGCAGCGGCAGCCCGCGGCGCACCAGCGCCGTGACGCGCTCGTAGCCCGGGTCATCGAGCACCAGGCGGAGCAGACGGCTCCCGACCAGGCCGGACGCGCCGGCGAGCAGGGCAGTTTTCATGTTCGACGGGTTCCTGTGCCACGAAGCTACGGCGATCCGAGGCGGACGCCAGCGCGGGCCCGCGCCTCAGTCGAAGTGCGCGTTCAGGATCGGCAGGTAGCGGAACGGCGGCTTGTTGTTGTCGGCACGATTCAACAGGCCGATCTGGAGCCCCTTGAGCGTTCGCGCGGAATTGTAGATCCCGATCGCAAGCCCGACCTGCGTGCCCTGGACGCGGTTGTACGCGCCGAATGAGAAGCCGGTGAGGTCGGTCCAGAACGTCAGGTTGACGCCGTTGACCCGCTCGAGCCGGTGGTCCTGGAAGTTGATGCGCAGTCCGTTGACCCGCGCCGAGTTGCCGATCGACAGGCCGAACCCCTGGATGGTGAGGTTCAGGGCGCGGTGGGTGGCCGGGGCGGGATCGGCGGCTTCGGGTTGCTGGGCGAGCGCCGGGGCTGGGCCCGCGAGGAGGGCCAGGACGGCGCGGGCGCGAGCGAGACCGGTGGACACTAGCGGACTCCTGACGGACGGAGACGCGTGCCCTACGGAAGCGCGACGGGCGGCGTTTCGGTCCTCACCCGTTGATCGGCGGCCGGTGTTATTCTCCCGAGCATGACCCCGGTTCTCCTCGCACTCGCCGGCATCTCCGACGCTCTCCAGCACCAGCCCATCGTTGCCGTCGGGCTGTTGTTCGGCGCGGGCGTCTTGACGAGCCTCAATCCCTGCATCTACCCGATGATTCCCATCACGATGGGTGTCATTACGGGCAGCACGCCGGGCGTACAGGGGTCGCGCCGCCGGGTCCTCGGGCTCACCCTCACCTACGTCGCCGGCCTGGCGTTGTTCTACGCCGTGCTGGGGCTCGTGGCGGGGTTGACCGGCTCGCTGTTCGGCACCGTGGCGTCGAGCCCGTGGGCGCGGTTCGCGGTCGGCAACCTGCTGCTGCTGTTCGGGCTCGTGATGCTCGACGTGATCCCGCTGCGGATTCCGGAGCGGCTGGGCGCCTGGGCTGGGAGCCTGGGCGGCGGCTCGTACCCCGCGGTGTTCCTGCTCGGCGCCACGTCGGGCATCGTGGCCGCGCCATGCGGCGCGCCTGCGTTCGCGGCGGTGCTCACCTGGGTCGCCACGACGCAGAGCGCCGTGCTCGGCTTCCTCTACCTCTTCGTGTTCTCGCTGGGGATGACGGCCCTCCTGGTTGGGGTGGGGCTGTTTTCCGGGACCGTGGCGGCGCTGCCCCGGGCCGGCCCGTGGATGGTATGGATCAAAAGGGGCGCAGGGGTGGTTCTGTTACTGATGGCGGAGTACTACTTCATCCAGATGGGGCGAGTCCTGTGATACGGCGTGGTGTGTGGGGTGTGGTCGCTTTCGCGGCGCTGCTGGCGATCGTGCCGGGCGGCGGCCTCCAGGCTCAGGGTGACGACGTCATCGGGCTCCCGGTCGGGAGTACCCCGGCGGCGCCCACCGTGGAAGACCTCGACGGGAATCCCGTTGATCTGGGGCAGTGGATCGGGAAGAAACCCGTGCTGCTGGAGTTCTGGGCGAGCTGGTGTCCGCAGTGTGAAGAGCTGCTGCCGCGCATGCAGGCCGCCCACGCCCGCTACGGCGAGCGGGTGGAGTTTCTCGTGATCGCGGTCGCGGTGAACCAGACGCCGCGATCGGTCAAGCGGCACCTGGCGCGCCACCCCATGCCCTTCACCTTCCTGTGGGACGCGACCGGCGCGGCGGTGCGGGCGTTCGCCGCGCCGACCACGTCGTACGTCGTGCTGCTCGATGCGGGTGGGAAGGTCGTGTATACGGGCGCGGGAGGGGGTCAGGACCTGGAGCGGGCCCTGACCGCCTCTACTGCCCCGCTTCCCCCGCCCTGACCAGCTTCTCGATCTCCGCGCCGAGCTCCGTGTAGGCGGTCGGATCGATCTCGCGGAACGGAACGGCGCGGTAGGCGATTCTCCCGTCCGGTCCCACGACGAACAGATTGCGGTTCGTCAGGCCGGCGCGGCTCGCGAGCGCGCCGTACATCTTCCCCACGACGGTCCCGGTGTCGCTCGCGAACAGGTAGGGCGCCTCGAGGTCGCGCGCCCACGACGCGAGCGCCGTGTCGGGATCGGCGCTGATGGCGATCAACACCACCCCGCGGCCGTTCTTGAAGAGCTGGGCGTACTGATCACGGTACGCCTGCATTTGCACCGTTCAGCCGCGTGTTCGCGCCCGGAAGAAAAACGCGAGCACCACCGTCTTGCCCTTGAAGTCGCTCAGCCGGACGGGGTTCTTCAGGACGCCGTACCGGGTGCCCCCGGGGAGCGCGAAGTCGGGCGCCGCGGCGCCGACCGTGAGCGGTTCCTGCGCGGCCGCGCTCCCCGCGGCGGCGAGCGCGGCGGCGACGATCAGCGGATAGCGGGACATGCGGTCCTCTCTCTCAGCCGGATTTCCAATATACGGCGCGGTGGGCCCGGTCGCTCCACTCCACCGCCATTGAATGCGCGAGTGAACGCGCGCCTCGGCATCGGCCCGTAAACGGGCGTCGCCGTTCCGCTTCAGCGGACGCGGCCGAGCCGCGGCTTCAGCCGCGCACGACAGGCACGGCCCGAACGCGACTTTTTCAGCCCCCTTCTATCGGTCGGGGGCGCTCCAAGATAAGACCCAGTTGGGCCGGAGGTAGGCCATCTCGAAGCCCAGGCGCCGGACGTTGCGATGGGACGGGCTGGGGGCGTCGGGGCGATCTTCCGCGGTCTCGACCACGAACCAGCGGCAGCCCAGGGCGGTCCCGTCGTGGAGGCGTCGGGTAATGAGGGCGGTCTGGGCGCCGCGCCCCCGGGCGGTGGGGAGCGTCGCGGCGAAGCCCATCCAGCCCGTGTCGCCCTGGAAGAACAGCGCCGCGGCGCCCACGGGCGCGCCGCGGTCCAGGGCCACGTAATGGCGCCACCCGGGGCGGCCGACCGCCGCCGCGAGCCACGGGCGCAGCAGCTCGGGCCAGGCGAAGCTCTCCACGACGATCGCGGCGAACAGCTCCGCGCGCTCGGCGCCGATCAGCTCCACGCGCAGCGCCCCGCCCGGGGGCGGGAGCCGCTCGGCGCTGCGGTAGAGCTTGGCCCAGTTG
>JBOHSV010000378.1:0-7038 GCA_050921735.1 Gemmatimonadales bacterium
CCCCCGGTGACCACCGCCACCCGCCCGGGCAGCTCGATGGTCACGCCGCCTCCAGAAACCGCTCCACCTCCGCCGCCGTCCCCAGACTGATCGCGTCCGCCTCCGGGAACAGCCGCTTGGCCAGGCCCGTGAGGACGTTCCCCGGCCCGATCTCGATGAACCGCACCGCCTCGCCCTCGGGCGCGAGCCGGGCCGCGTGCGTCACGCAGTCCACCCACCGGACCGGTGCCGTGAGCTGATCGGTCAACAGCCGGCGCGCGCGGCCAGCGTCCCGCACCACCTCGGCGGTCGCATTGGCGATGACCGGAAAGGCCGGATTGCGGAACGCCGACCGCTCGAGGGCCAGCTGGAGATGGTTGGCCGCGGGACGCATCAGGGGCGAGTGGAACGCGCCGCTCACGCGGAGCGGCACCACCCGTTTGGCCCCCCGCTTCTTGCACTCCGCGCCGGCGCGCGTCACGGCCTCCGGGTCTCCGGAGATCACCGTCTGATCGGGCGCGTTGAGATTGGCCGCCACCGCCACCTCGTTGGCGCGCGACGCACCGTGGCACGCGGCCTCGACCTCGGCCGTGGCCAGACCGAGCACGGCGGCCATCGTCCCCGGCCGCTCGGCGCCGGCCTTGTGCATGAGCTCGCCGCGCCGGCGCACCAGCCTGGCCCCTTCCGCCGCATCGAGGGCGCCGGCCGTCACGTACGCGGTATACTCGCCCAGCGAATGCCCCGCCGCGGCCAGCGCCGGACCCACCCGTTCGCGCACGACTTCGAACACGGCGGCGCTGTGCGCCAGGATCGCGGGCTGGGCGTTCTGCGTCTCGGTGAGCTCGTCCTCCGGCCCCTCGAACATCAGCCGGCTCAGCGACATGCCGAGCGCCTCGTCCACCGCCTCGAACGCCGCCCGCGCCGCCGGGAACCGCTCGGCGAGATCCTTTCCCATGCCGACTTGCTGCGCCCCCTGGCCCGGGCAGAGCCAGACGGGCGCTACCACCGGACGACCATGCTCGCCCAGGTGAACCCGGCGCCGAACGCCACGAGCAGCACCTGCATGCCGGGCTGCAGGCGCCCGGAGCGCACCGCCTCGTCGAGCGCAATGGCCACCGACGCCGCCGAGGTGTTCCCGAACCGATCCACGTTGACGTACACCTTGTCCATCGGCAGGCCCGCGTGCTTGGCCGTGGCTTCGATGATCCGGATGTTCGCCTGGTGCGGGATCATCAGGTCGATGTCCGCGGCGGTGAGCCCGGCGCGGTGGAGCGCCTGGTCGCACGCGTCGGCCATCGAGAGCACCGCCGCCTTGAACACCTCGCGGCCGGCCATCTTGATGAAGTAGCTGTGGTCGGTCAGCAGCTGCTCGTCGGGGGGGTGCGCGGCGCCGCCGCCCGGCCGGTACAGCAGCTCGGCGAGGGTGCCGTCGGACTTCATGTACGACGACAGGATGCCCCGGTCGTCGGTGCTGGGGGTCAGCAGCGTGGCGCCCGCCCCGTCACCGAACAGGACCGCGGTGGAGCGGTCGCTGAAGTCGGTGATGGTCGTGAGCTTCTCGGTCGCCACCACCAGCACGTTCCGCGCCTGCTCGCTGGCCACCAGGCCCTCGGCCACGTTGAGGGCATAGATGAAGCCGGCGCAGGCGGCGCCCACGTCGAACGCCGCGGCCCGCTCGGCGCCCAACACCGCCTGGATATCGCACGCCTGCGAGGGCAGCAGGCGGTCGGGCGAGCACGTCGCGACCACGATTGCGTCGAGATCCGCCGCCGTCACCCCCGTGTCGGCGAGCACCTGCTGCGCCGCCGCCTTCGCCATACAGGCGTTGGATTCCTCCCGGCTGGAAACGCGCCGCTCCCGAATGCCCGTACGATCGCGGATCCACTCGTCGGACGTTTCGAGAAACGCCGTGAACTCGTCGTTGGTCATCACGCGCTTGGGGACGTACCGACCCGTCCCCCGCAGCTGGGCGATGGGCCGTTTCATGCGACGGCCCCGCCTTGCGCGAACTCGGCGCCGATGTCCTGGCTCAGGTGGCTGGCCACCGCCTGGACGGCCACGCCGATGGCGTTCTTGATCGCCTTGGCGGGTGAGGACCCGTGGCAGATGATCGCCACGCCACGCACGCCCAACAGGGGAGCGCCGCCGTAGGTCGCGTAGTCGAGGATCCGCAGCACCTGGCCCATCTCCGGCCGCTGGAGCACGTCGGGGAGTTCCTGGCGCAGCAGCCGCACGAACACGCGCGCGGCGGACTCGTAGAACTTCAGCACGACGTTGCCCACGAACCCGTCGCACACCACGACGTCGAGCCGTTCGCCCCGCGCAACGGCTGCGGGGATGTCGCGCCCCTCCACGTTGCCGAGGTACCGGAAGCCGGTGGACGCCTTGAGGAGTTGGTGCGCTTCCTTCACGACCGCGTTGCCCTTCTCGTCTTCTTCTCCCACGTTGAGCAACCCGACGGTGGGATCGCGGCGGCTGAGCACGTCGCGGGCGTAGACGGCGCCCAAATGGGCGAAACCCACGAGCTCGCGCGCGTCGCAGTCCACGTTGGCGCCCGCGTCGAGCATCAGCACGGGCTGCTGGGCGGTGGGCAGCAGGGTGCCGATCGCCGCCCGCTGGACGCCCGCGTGCAGCCGCAGGATCAGCGTGGCGGCCGCCATCACCGCGCCGGTGTTGCCGGCGGAGATGAAGGCGTCGGACGCACCTTCCTTGTGCAGGCCGAGCCCGACCAGGATGGACGACCGCGGCTTGCTCCGGATCGCCTGGAGGGGCTTCTCCCCCATCCCCACGACCTCGGGGGCATCGACGATGTCGATTCGCGCGCGGTCGAGGTCGGGCACCGTGGCGAGCGCCGCCTCGACGTCGGACCGGCGGCCGACCAGCTGCACGCGGACGTCGGCCGGCAGCTCTTTCAAGGCCATGGCGGCGCCTTCCGCCTCGACCTGCGGTGCGTGGTCGCCGCCCATCGCGTCCAGCGCGATGCGGATCAGGTATCCTCCACCGCGACGCGCTGCTCGCCCTTGTAGTAACCGCACGTCGGGCAGACGCGGTGCGGCAGCTTCAGGTCGCCGCAGCGGGGGCAGGGCTGCAGCGTGGGGCGCGCCGCCTTGTAGTGGGTGCGTCGGGCGCGCTTCCTGCGCTTCGACGTCCTGCGCTTCGGTACGGCCATGGTCGAAAATCGCCTCGTCAGTCGCGGAACCGGTCCCGCAAGGCCGCCAGCGCGCTCCAGCGGGCATCCGCGCCGGGGTCTGGGCAGCCGCAGGGGCCCGCGTTCAGGTCCTTGCCACACCGCGGGCACAGCCCGCGGCAGTCCTCACGACACAGCACGTACTGCGGCAGCGCGAGAATCAACTCCTCGCGTACCGCCGGACGCAGATCGATCTCGGTCGCCTCCGGCCCGACCGGGTACGTCTCGGCATCCTCGGCTCCGTCCGGCTCCCGCGAGAAGAGGGCCCCGACCTGGGCCGCCACCGGCACGGCGACGGCGCCGAGACAGCGGCGGCACTGCGCGGCCACGACGGTCCGGAGCGAGCCGCGCCAATAGAATCGCCCTTCCCCCGCCGTCTGCAACCGCCCGGCCACCCGCACCGGCTCGCTCAGGGCCGCGGCGAGCCCCGCGAACAGCGGATCGGTCCCGGGAAGCTCACCCCCGGTGTCGACCGGGCCGCGGGCCAGCTCCCGCAGGTCGATCTGAAGCATGGCGAGTGAAGCTAAACCCTTGTGGGACTTGCGTCAACCAAACGGGCGCTGGCGTCACCGGAGCTCGGCCAGCTCGCCCTCGCCGAAGAAAAACCGCACCTCGCGAACCGCGTTCTCCGCGGAATCGGACGCGTGAATGGCGTTCCGCTCTGTGGACGTGGCGTAGAGCTGGCGAATCGTGCCGGGCTTCGCGTCGGCGGGGTCGGTCGCACCGATCAGGTCCCGCAGATGGGCCACCGCGTCCTCCCGCTCCAGCGCGAGCGCGAGCGCGGGCCCGGACGTCATGAACGCCACCAGCGGCCGAAAGAACGGCCGCTCGCGGTGGACCGCGTAAAACGCTTCCCCCTGAGCCGGCGTGAGGCGGACCAGCCGGGCGGCGCGGAGGGCGAAACCCTCCCGTTCGAGGTGAGCGAGGATTTTGCCCGTGTGCCGGGCCTCGACGGCGTCCGGCTTGATGATCGCCAGCGTGAGCATGGCTACAACGCCACCAGCCGGCGGATCAGGTCGGCGCGGGTGAGAAAGCCTACGACCTTGCCTTCCCGCACGACCGGGAATCGGTCCACGTCCTTGTTCTGCATCAGGTTGGCCACCTCGGTGAGCGTCTGATCCTCCGACAGGCAGAGCACCGCCCGGGCCATGGCGTCGCGCACGGGCAGGTCGCGTGGGTCGCCGGCGCCGCGCTCGGCCTGGGGCGGCGTGATCGCGCGGAACTTGCCGCTCCTACTCCGCTGCACGTAGCTGGGGATCAGGTGGCGCAGCAGCTCGCGGTGGGTGACGATGCCCAGGAGGCCGCCGCCCTCGTCGACGACGGGGAGGGCCCGGAGATCCTGCTCCATCATGAACCGGGCCGCCTCGCCCAGGCGCGCCTCGGGGCCGAGGGAATGGACCCGCGTCGTCATGACGTCGCGCACCGTGAGCTGGCCCGGAAGCTCGATCTCGGTGAGGGCCCCGAGAGTGGCCACCTGCTCCGGCGTTTTGGCGGCGAGCAGGGCCAGGACGGTCTCGGGGGCGGCCAGCGCGCGCGCCAGGGTGCCGAGCACCTGGAGGTAGGTCGGCGTCTCGCGCGGCGGCGCCACGACGAGCAGGACCACCCGGGCCGTCCGGTGGGGGTCCTTCTCCCAGCGGATCGGCGTCGGCGAGATGCCCACCGCCGTGATCAGTTCGCGCACGGCCTCGGTGCGGAAATGCGGCAGGAAGGCGTGCTCCCCGACGCTCACCATGTCCTCCGGCCACGTGTTCTGCAGCACGGCGCTGAGGCGCTGGGGGTCGCCCACGGCGCCCGCCGCGATGAGGCGCTCGGCGAGCCGCTCGGTCGCCTCGCGCACGGTGCCCGCTCGGAGCGGCACGATGACGTGGGCCGGATCGAGGATATCGCCGAGCTTCACAGCCGCTCCTCGAGCAGCGGGACCACATCGGCGGGCCGCTGCATGACGGCGATGCCGGCCCGCTCGAGCGCCCGCATCTTCTCCGCGGCGGTGCCGCCCGCGCCGGAGATGATCGCCCCGGCGTGGCCCATGCGCCGTCCCGGCGGGGCCGTCTGGCCGGCGATGAACCCGATGACCGGTTTGGTCACGGCGTGCTGCGCGAACTCGGCGGCCTGCTGCTCGTCGGTGCCGCCGATCTCGCCGATCATCACGATCGCGTCGGTGTCGGGGTCGGCCTCGAACGCCGACAGACAGTGGATGAAGTTCGTGCCGATGAGCGGATCGCCCCCGATGCCGATGCAGGTGGACTGCCCGTAACCGTGCGTGGTGAGCTGGTGAATGATCTCGTAGGTGAGCGTGCCGCTGCGCGACACCACGCCCACGCGGCCGGGGCGGCAGATGTTCGCCGGGATGATGCCGACCTTGCTCTGGCCGGGCGAGATGAGGCCCGGGCAGTTCGGGCCCACCAGCCGGGCGCCGTGCTCGGCGACGAAGGGCAGCACGCGGGTCATCTCCAGCACCGGGATGCCCTCGGTGATGCACACGATGAGCTGGATGCCGGCGTCCGCCGCCTCGTAGATGGCCGAGGCCGCGAACGCGGCGGGCACGTAGATCACCGCGGTGTCGGCGCGGGTGTCGCGCACCGCGTCCGCCACCGTGTCGAACACCGGCACCACGCCCTCGAACACCTGGCCGCCCTTCCCCGGCGTCACGCCCGCGGTGATCGTGGTGCCGTAGCTCAGCATCTGGCGGGCGTGGAAGGAGCCATCGCGCCCCGTAATGCCCTGCACCACCAGCCGCGTCTGGCGGGTGACGAAGATGCTCACGCCGCCTTCCCCCGGGCGAGGGCGACGGCGCGCTGCACCGCCTCGTCCATGTCGGTCAGCGCGGAAAACCCCGCCCGGGT
The DNA here is from genome assembly GCA_050921735.1 of Gemmatimonadales bacterium. Lineage (GTDB taxonomy): Bacteria > Gemmatimonadota > Gemmatimonadetes > Gemmatimonadales > GWC2-71-9 > DATLXT01. Next base: position 6,010 of record JBOHSV010000378.1, read on the forward strand.
GAGGATCTCGACCGCTTCCTGCTCGTTGGTGCCGGTGAGGCGGATGATCATCGGCACCCGGAGCGGGAACTCGCGCGTCGCCTGCACGATGCCGTTCGCGACGTCGTCGCAGCGCGTGATGCCGCCGAAGATGTTGCACAGAATCGCCCGGACGGTCGGATCGCCGGTGATGATCCGGAGCGCGCTCACGACCTTCTGCGGGTTCGAGCTGCCGCCGATATCCAGGAAGTTGGCCGGCTCCCCGCCGTAATACTTGACGAGGTCCATGGTGGCCATCGCGAGCCCCGCGCCGTTCACGCAGCAGCCGACGGTGCCCTCGAGCTTGATGAACGACAGGCCGGCCTCGCGCGCCGCGATCTCGGACGGCGCTTCGGCCGACGGGTCGCGCAGCGCCGCGAGGTCCGGCCGCCGCTCGAGCTCGTTGTCGTCCACGACGATCTTGGCGTCGAGCGCCAGCACCCGGCCGTCCGGCGTCGTGGCCAGCGGATTGATCTCGGCGAGCGACGCGCCCACGGCCACGAACGCGGTGTACAGCTTCTGCATGACGCCGGCCGCCGCCCGCACCTGCGCGGCGTCGCGGTAGAGCGTGAAGCCGAGGCCCTGCGCCTGGTGGGGCAACAGGCCGTAGCGCGGATCCACCGCCACCGTGAAGATCTTCTCGGGCGTGCTGGCCGCCACCTGCTCGATGTCCACGCCGCCCGCCGGGCTCACCATGAGCACCGGCCGCTGGGCGGCGCGGTCCACGATCAGTCCGGCGTAACTCTCGGACGCGATGTCGGCGGCCGGCGCCAGCAGCACGCGGCGGACCACGAGGCCCTTGATGGTCATGCCGAGGATCGTGGCGGCGGCGGCGGCGGCCTGGTCCGGCGTGGCGGCCAGCTTGACGCCGCCCGCCTTGCCGCGCCCGCCCGCGTGCACCTGGGCCTTCACCACCACGGTGCCGCCGAGCTGCTTCGCGATCGCCTCGGCTTCCGCCGGGGTGGTCGCCACCTCTCCCGGCGGAACCGGGATGCCGGCCGCGCGGAAGAC
>JBOHSV010000379.1:0-3554 GCA_050921735.1 Gemmatimonadales bacterium
GCCTCGACGAGCGCCCGGGCCACGGCGACGACGGCGGCGAGCCCCCGCGCGTTGTCCCCGATCCCCGGTCCCTCGAGCCGCCGCCCCCGCCGTTCGACGGCGACGCCGACTTCGGGCCCGAACACCGTGTCGAGGTGCGCGCTGAGGATGACCGGCCCCGGCCCGTTCTCCGCCCCCCGTCCCCCGTTCCCGGGGATCCAGCCCCGCACGTTCCCCGCCGCGTCGACCATCACGTCGCGCAGGCCGGCCTCGCGGAACAGGTCGGCCGTGCGCGCCGCGCGCGGTCCCTCCGCGCCGGTGGGCGCCGGAATCGCCGACAGTTCCGCCTGGACCGCCAGCGTGCGCCGGTCCGTCCGCTCGAGGTGGCGCCGGGCCGCGCGCATCCCGTCGTGCGCCAGCAGGCGATTCATGAAGCCGTCCATAACCATGGATAATACAAGCTTGACCCGGCCTCGCCGGGAGGCGACTCTAGGAGCGTGGACGAGCGCGACCTGATCTACGACTGGAACGCGGCCGCGGCGCCGTTCGACTGGTCCCGGGCCCGGGTCGACCTCAACGACGAGACCCTGCGCGACGGGCTCCAGTCGCCCTCCGCGCGCGATCCGGCGCTCGACGTCAAGCGCCGGCTGCTCCACCTGATGGCCGAGCTGGGGATCGTGGCGGCCGACATCGGCTTGCCGGGCGCGGGTCCCCGCGTGGTGGAGCAGGTGCGCGCCCTGGCCAGGGAGATCCGGGACCAGCGCCTGCCGATCGCGCCCAACTGCGCGGCCCGCACGGTCACGGCCGACGTGGAGCCCATCGTCCGCATCGCCGACGAGCTGGGGATGAAGATCGAAGCGGCCACGTTCATCGGCTCGTCCCCGATCCGGCAGTACGCCGAGGACTGGACGCTCGACCGCATCCTGCAATCCACCGAGGAAGCGGTGAGCTACGCCGTGCGGCACGGGCTGCCGGTCATGTACGTCACAGAGGACACCACGCGGGCCCGGCCCGAGGCGCTGAAGGCGCTGTACGGCGCCGCCATCGCCTGCGGAGCGACCCGGATCTGCCTGGCCGACACGGTCGGGCACGCGACGCCGGACGGGGTCCGGGCCCTCGTCAGATTCGTCAAACGGGAAATCGTCAAACAGCACGGCGTAGCTGTGGATTGGCACGGACACCGCGACCGCGGTATGGGATTGATCAACTGTCTCGCGGCGGTCGAAGCCGGCGTCGACCGGGTGCACGCCACGGCGCTGGGCGTCGGCGAGCGCGTGGGGAATGCCGAGATGGATCTCCTGCTCGTCAACCTGAAGCTCCTTGGCGCCCACCGGCACGACATCACGAAGCTCCCCGACTACTGCCGGCTGGTGGCGGAAGCGGTGGGCGTGCCCATCCCGGTGAACTATCCCGTGGTGGGGGACGATGCGTTCCGCACGGGGACGGGGGTGCACGCGGCCGCGATCATCAAGGCCAGGCGCAAGGGGCACGCCTGGCTGGCGGATCGCGTCTACAGCTCGGTGCCGGCGCAGGAGTTCGGCTTCGAGCAGAAGATCGAGATCTCGCCGGTGTCGGGCCTGTCGAACGTCAAGTACTGGCTCGAAACGCACGGGTACGATCCCGACGACGCGGCGGCGTGCCAGGCGCTGTTCGACGCCGCCAAGCGGACCGACCGGGTGCTCACCGATGCGGAGTGTCACCGGCTGGTGAAGGAGCTCGCATGGCGGTAGGGTCGCTGCGCGAGCTCGAGCGGTCCTACTTCGATGTGCGGTGGCACCTCGATCCGGTCGAAGCGACGCAGGCCGGGATCACGGACCACGACGACCGCTACGGCCGGTTCAGCCCGGCCGCCCTGCGTCCCCACCTGGCCGCCCTGAAGTCGCTCTCCGCCGGCCTGGAAGAGACCGCCGCCGAGTCCACCGACGACGAGATCGACCGCACGGCGCTGGTGAACAGTGTCCGGGTGACCCTGCGGCAGCTCGAGCGCGAGCGGCCGCAGGCGGCCAACCCGGACTTCTGGCTGTCGCACCTGCTGAGCGGCCTGTACGTGCTGCTGGTGCGCAGCGAGCGCCCGCCCGCCGATCGGGGGCGCGCGCTGCTCGCCCGCCTGGAGGACATCCCCGCCTTCCTGGACGACGCGCGGGACGCCCTGGAGCGGCCGGTGCGGGTCTTCGTGGAGACCGCCATCCCCGTCAACGAGGCCGGCATCGAGCTGGTGCGCGAGATCCCCGCGGTGGCGGCGAAGTGGCTGCCGCACGAGGAGGAGCGGCTCGCGGCGGCGGCGACGGCGGCGGTCGCCGCCCTGACGGCGTTCGGGCGCGACCTCGACCGCTGGCGCGACACCGAATACCAGGCGTTCGCGCTGGGCGAGGACGGGTTCAACTTCCGCCTGCACTACGAGCACGCCCTGCGCGATACGGCGCCGGAGCTGTGGCGGTACGGCCACCACCTGGTCGAAGAGCTGGAGGCCGACCTTACCCGGCGCGCGGCCCGGCTCGACGGGTCCCGGGTGTGGGCCGACGTGGTGGAGCGGCTGCGCACGGACCACCCCACCGCCGACACCCTGGTGGCCGAGTACGCCCGCCAGATGGCGCGGGCGCGCGACTTCGTCGCCGCGCGCGGCCTCGCCTCGATTCCCGAGGCGCCGCTCGAGGTCGTGCCCACGCCCGCATTCATGCGGCCGCTCATCCCGTTCGCGGCGTACGACGGTCCGGGCGCGTATTCCACCGACCGGACCGGCCTGTTCTACGTCACGGTGCCGGACGCGCGCCTGCCGGCCGACCAGCGCGAGCACCTGCTGCGCGACCACTGCCGGTACGAGCTGCCCGCCACCGCCCTGCACGAAGGGTATCCCGGTCACCACCTCCATCTGGTGCACGCGCGGAGCCAGGCCTCGCACACCCGCAAGAACCTGTGGACCCCGCTCACGGTGGAAGGGTGGGCGCTGTACTGCGAGGACATGATGGGCGAGGAGGGGTTCTACGCCTCGGACGAGGAGCGCTTCTTCCAGCGGGTGGACCTGTTGTGGCGGGCCATGCGGATCCTGCTCGACGTGGGGCTCCACACCCGCGGCATGACGTACGAGGAGGCCGTCGGCACGTTCGTGGACCGCCTGCGGGTCGACCGGTCCACCGCCGATGCCGAGGTCCGCCGCTATTGCGCGTGGCCGTCGTACCAGCTGTGTTACGCCGTGGGCCGCCGCGAGCTGCTGCGCCTGCGGGACGACTTCCGCGCCCGCGCCGGCTCGGACTACACCCTGCGCCGCTTCCACGACGCCATCCTCCCCTATGGAGGGCTCCCGGTCACGCTGATCCGCTGGGGCCTCGGGCTTGGCGAGTAGGCTCCCGCGACAGGTCAAGCTGTTCGGCGCCGTCTCGCTGTTCAACGATTTCGCGAGCGAAATGGTGTATCCCCTGCTGCCGGCGTTCGTGACCGGCGTGCTGGGAGGCGGTGCCGTCGCGCTCGGCGCGCTGGACGGCGCCGCCGATTTCGCCGCCGCCGCCGTGAAGTACGGCTCCGGACGCCTGGCCGACCGGCCCGCCCGCCGCGGCCCGCTGGTGGTTGCGGGCTACGCC
>JBOHSV010000380.1:0-3731 GCA_050921735.1 Gemmatimonadales bacterium
CGGTGGGGGTGAGGAAATGGCGCAGGGCCGCAGCTACGCCTTTCGGACGTTCGCCGCCTGAAGCCCCTTCGGACCCTCGACGATGTCGAACTCGACCGTGTCGCCCTCAGCCAGCGACCGGAAGCCGTCCATGGTGATGGCGGTGTGATGCACAAAAACGTCCTTGCCGCCCTCCTGCGCGATGAAGCCGAAGCCCTTCGCGTCGTTGAACCACTTCACCTTACCCTTCGCCATACCGGTATACCTCTGACACTTGGGGGCGCTGCCCCGGAGGGGATCGACCCGGGCCACCGTGGCCAGGGACGGGCTCAAACAAAAGCCGCGAGACGTACAGTCCTCGCGGTGCGGAGCGGAATCGTAAGCGATAACTGTTCCACGTCTTGCTTGAACCGGCGCCAAAGCTAGGGGCCGGGGCGCTGGGTGTCAAGCATAACTCGCCCTCGCCGAAGCGGTTGCGGCGACGGCCCGGATGCCGCCATTATGAAGCCACTCAAGCGACAGTCCACGACCCACGGTAACCCCCGAGGTCCACAGGAGTTGCCCTCGATGGCCGCCCGCCTCGAGGTCGACCCCCGGCCGGCCCGGATGCTGGCGGGGACCGCCATCATGGATCGTCCGGATCGATCCCAAGCCGGAAACGGTCCCCGAGGTCGCTACGGGGCGGACGGCGCCCCGGTGGCGGTGCGGAATTCCGCCAGCGCCTGCTCGTAGGTCTGCAGCCGCTTCTGCATCTCCGCCGCGACTCTGGTGGGCGCGCCGGCGGCCTCGTCCTCGCACGACCGCGTGTACCGGATGATCTCGTCGACCTGGCGGGCCAGCTGGGCGGCCCGCAGGCGCGTCGTGTCCTCGTACGCCGTCGCCTGCATCCGGGCGCGGCCCCCCGTCATGAAGCTGCGCGCGGACGTGCAGTAGCCGCCCAGCCGGCGATAGGCGCGGCGCTGGGCCACGCTGTCGGCGCCGGCCGCCGCCCGCGTCGCCTGGTCGACGGCCGTGTTGAGCTGGGCGATGCCGCGCCCCACGCGCTTCAGCCCGTCGAGGTAGCGCTGCTGCTCCGGCGTGGGTGGAGTGGGGGCGGGGGCGGGGGCGGGGGTGGAGTCGGCCATGCTGTCGGCGCGCGCGGAGTCCGCACGCGTGGAGTCCGTGCCGGTGGTATCCGACTGCGCCGCCAGCGAGGCGGCGGCCAGGGTGACGATGAGCGTGCACACGAAGGGACAGCGCATGGCGACTCCTCTGTCTGGGACGTTCTGCAGCGTGTTATAATCCCGGCGTGACCATTCCCGCAACCTCCCGCTCCGAGCGGACCTTCGAGGACCGCGGCGATGCCCTGGCGCATTTCTTCCTCCGCGCCGGTGAAGCGCCGCGCCTGGTGGCGTTTGACGACGCCACCGGCTGCCCCATGGAACACGTCCTGGCGGCGCTCGAGTGGACGGGGGCGGTGGGCATCCTCGCCGACGACGACATCGTCCACGCGGCGCGGCTCGCGGCCGACTCGGCCGCCGCCGTGGTGGAGCGGCGCGAAGGCGACCACCGGGTCTACGCCTACTTCGGCCCCCGCATGGGCGCGCCCCCGGCCGACCCGTACGAGGGCACGCTGCTGTACGACGAGCCCGGCGTGCGCGCGTACATCTTCGCCCAGCGGGTCCACGCCGTCGCGCACTTCCTGCGTGCCACGCAGGGCCTGGGCAGCCTGCTCGCCGTGCTCGGGCGCCGCGCGCCCGAGCTGCGCCATATCAAACGCTGGACCCAGGCCCTCTTTGCCCAGCCCGCCGCGAGCGGCTCCACCCAGCTGCTCGCGGGGTGGTTCGCCGTCGGCGGTGGGGGCTTCCTGTTCCTCCCTTCCCGCGCCGGCGAGCCGTACCACTACGCCGAGGTCGGGATCGACCTGTAGACCTACCCCGACGCGGCCTTGCGGCGCCCGCTTCGTTACAAAGGGTCCGATGTGCAAACGTTCCCCGCTGTGGATTCACAACTCCACATCGTGTGGACGGACGGTGGAACGTGCGGGCGACGTGCGGGTTAGCATCCACACCCCGTGCACATGGAAGTGAGCTAACCCGAAGAAATATCGGCACTTGCGCGGCCTAGCGGAGCCCGTACATTGCGTTCGAGTCGTGAGGGGAAGGGTTGGGACTCTGGTCTCGACTACGCCTTTGCGACCGTCCGGGCGGGATGTCCGGGGAGAGCGCCGACGCAAACAAGGGCTCAGGCGTTCGTCGATCCGGGAGGAAACCTCCTCGACTCGGGCAGATGGGGCCAGTCGCGTGCCCCATCCACGCCGACGTGGTGCTTCGGCGTGCAGTGCGGATGGTCGGTCCGCGACCCGATCTGACCCGCAGCACTCACATTGGTGAACCAGGTGGCCCGGCCAGGCCGCTTGGGGATGGAAGCCGGAGCCCCCGAACGCCCTACCGAGCGGCGTATCAGCCAACCGGCGGCGACGGGGAGAAGAACGGAGGGAGTCAATCCCCCGGCTCCGGGTAACCGATGTGCGGAGCCCCCGGGCGGCCTAACGTGCCGACCCGGGGGCTTCGTGTTTGTGTTGAGCCCACGTTGAGCCCCGCCGACTATGCTTCGTACCACAACCTCGATGCCCTGGCCCCGCTTCGCATTCGTCGCCACGGTGATTGCCGGCTGCGCCCTCCGTGAAATCACGCCACCCTGGGGCGGGGAGCAGGTGGTGGTCCAGGGCGTGCTCAACGCCCGGGCCTCGGAGCAGGTGCTCTGGATCGAGCGCACCACGCCCGCCGGCGACCCGATCGCGTACGGCCTGCGTCCACTCGCGCAGCCGCCCGCCCGCGCCGAGGTCCAGGAGGAGGGGGGTGGGCTCTACCGCTTCACGCCCGATACCGGGAACGCGGCTCGCTTCGTCGCGCCGTTCACCCCCGTCCACGGTCGCCGGTATGACCTCGTCGTCGAGGCTCAGGGCGCCGTGGTGCGCGGGACGACCGTGGTGCCGCCCGCCCTGACGGTTGTCGACCCGCCGGCCGACACCGTCTCGCACCTGCGCGACGCCGCGCTGCGCGTCAGCTGGGCGCCCGGCACCAGTCGGGACGTGGCCGTCTATGTGACGCGCGACACCAACGACGTCTCCGGGTACGTATTCCCGCTGTGGGTGCGGGACGACACCACGGCCGTCATCCCGGGGTTCTCGTTCGTCGGTCCGGCCCCCACGCGGCTCGTGTGGGTCGTCGCGACCGATCCGGTGACCGCCCGGGCATTCGCCTTCGAGCACCGCCCCATCGGCCACGGGGGCGACCCGATCCTGGCCGGCAACCTGACCGGGGGCGCAGGCGTGTTCGGCGCGGTCACGAGCGACCGCTTCCTGGTGCGACTCCAATGAGCCGGCGCGTCGCCCTGGTGGTCGCGGCGCTGTACGGAGGGGTCGCGGGGCTCGTCGGGGCCCAGGTTCCCGTGCGCGGCCGCGTCCTGGCCGCGGAAAACGACCAGCCGCTGGCCGGCGCGTCGATCTATGCCCTCGTGGCCCGCCGGGGCGGCGACACCGATCGCCACGGCCGGTTCGTCCTGTGGCTCGCCACGTTTCCCGACACGCTGGTGGCGCGGTTCATCGGGCGCGTGCCCGACACGGTGGTGCTGGCCTCGATGCCGCCCGACATCACGCTCCGGTTGACCGCGTCGCCCGTGCCGTTGGCCGGGGTGGTCGTGGCGGCCGAGCCCGGCCGCCGGGCCGACGACGCGGCGAGGCCGGCTACCTGGTCGCTGCCGGCCGAGGC
>JBOHSV010000381.1:0-1864 GCA_050921735.1 Gemmatimonadales bacterium
ACGCGGACGCGCGCGGTCGCGTCGGGCAGTCCCAGGTCCCCGAGTACGGTCCGGGTCAGCTCGGCGGTCCACCGGGAGATCGCCACGATCGCCGCCGCGCCGCCGAGCAGCAGCCGCGCCGTGGCGCGCTTGAACGCCGAGCGCCGCACCTTGGCGCCGAGTAGCAGCAGATCGGTCCCGTAGACGAACACGCCGTACGGGACGCCGCGGCGGGCGGCGAGCCAGCGTGCCGGGTACGCCGCCGGCTTGAGGTTGCCGCACCAGGCGAACCCGGGGGCGTGGCGGCGTGCGAGCGCGCTCGCCCGCGCGGTCCACAGCGCGAGGCCGTTGATGGTTCGCAGGCGCTTCGCGTGGATCGGCGCGCGATCGACGAGCTGCGGGAACCGGGCGTCGCTCGCCGCGCTGTCGGCGTAGCGGCCGGTCGAGACGACCAGGGTGTGCGGGGGATAGCGGAGCGTCAACTCCGCCATCATACGCGCGATCCCGCCTCCATGCGGCGGGAAGTCGTACGTCAGGAGGAGGCTGGTGCCCACCTCAGGCGACCTGGGCCTCGATCTCCCGCAGGTCGTGGATGACGCGATCCCAGTTGTAGAGACTTTCGACGGCTTTGCGCCCGCCGTTGCCGAGGCGCCGGGCCAGGAGGTCGTCGGTGAGGATGCGGCGCAGGGCGGCCGCGACGGCGTCGAGGTCGTCGGGTTCCACCACGACGCCGGTCTCGCCGTCCTGGACCGCCTCGGCCAAGCCTCCGCTGCGCCCGGCCACGACCGGCAGGCCGGAGGCGCTGGCTTCCGCGAGCGCGACCCCGAACCCCTCCACGTGGGCGCCGTCGGCGCGGCGAGAGGCGCCGAGGTAAACGGCTCCGACGTTGTACACGGCGGGCAGGTCGGCGTCGGGCACGGTCCCGACGAACCGCACCGCGTCGGCCACGCCGACCTCCTGCGCGAGCTTCTTGTAGGCGTCGCGCTTCTTCCCGGCACCCACGACGGCGTACTGCACGTCGAGCCCCTCGGCGCGGAGGCGGGCGAGCGCGCGGATCCCCGTGTCCACGCCCTTGTAGGGCTCGAGCCGGGCCACGCTGAGGATCCACGGCCCGCCGTCGAGGCGGTAGCGCGCGCGCACTTCGCGCGTGTCGAGACCGGGCTTGAACTGCGCCGGATCGGTGCCCAGCGGGACGACTCGCACGCGCTCCGCGTGCGAGTCGAGCCCGAGCTCGCGCAGGACCGTCTGGGTCTGCTCGCGGGTCCAGTGGCTGTTGGCCACCACGGCGGCCGCCGACCCCAGCAGCGCCTTCGCGGTCTTGCGAACGAGCGGGTTATGGTGCAGGCGGTGGAGCTCCTGGAGCACGTCGCCGCCGTGGACCAGCACGCCGTACTTGGCGCCCACGCGCTCGCGCGCCCAGCGCGCGGGGTAGGCCGACGGCCGCACGGAGTCGCACCAGAGGAACCGCGGTTTGTGCTGGCGCGCGAGCGACGCGACGCGGCGCGACCACAGCAGCAGGCCGGCCAGGCGCTTGAGCGAGCGCGTGCGCATGGGCAGGCGGTCGATGGTGACGCCCGAGAAGTGGGCGTCGGTCTCGAGGGCGTCGTGGTGCTGGCCGGTGGAAACGAGCAGCTCGCCCCGGGGATAGCGTCGCGCGATCTCGCCCATCAGGCGGGCGATCCCCGTTTGGATCGGGGGGAACTCGTCGGTCAGGAGGAACGTCTTCGGCATCCCGCGAATGTTAACGGAGTGCTTCGCCGCGGAGCAATCGGCGCCGCTCCAGCGCTTCCCGGTACACCGCCTCGGTGCGTTCCGCGGTGCGGGACAGCGTGTACTCGCGCCGCACCAGCTCGCGGCCGGCGCGTCCGAGGCGGGCGCCCAGCCC
>JBOHSV010000382.1:0-4448 GCA_050921735.1 Gemmatimonadales bacterium
GCGCCCGATGGCGGCCAGCGCCGCGGCCAGCGCGCCGTCCGGATCGGGCGCCAGCACCAACACCGCCTCGAGGCCGGTCCGCGTGGCGCGGCGCAGGGCCAGGCGGTCGGCCTTGGGGCCCGCGTGCGTCCGCTCGTGCGGTTTCACCCGCCCCGTTTCGTACGGCTCGGCGCTCAGGGCCGCGAACATGCCGAGCCGCGTGCGGCGCTCCCCCGTGGGCACGGTGAAATCCTGGGCCAGGACGTAGACGGCGGGCTCCGGGTCGCGCCGCAGCACGCCCTCCCCGCGCCACCGGTCGAGCAGGGCGGCGGCATGGGCGTAGCGATCGACCGCCCCACCGGCCGGGAGCACCCCGGCTTCCGGGAGGATCAGGTGGACGATATTGTGGGGGTCGCGCGCCGCGAGCATCGCGCGCTCGGGCGGCGCGATCACGTCGTAGGGCGGCGCGAGGAGCGCCGACAGGCGATCCGCCGCCGCATACCGCTCGCCCCGAAACGGCACCAGCAACTCAGTCACCGAGGTCCCCGTGAGTTTCCGCGAAGCGCAGGATACCGTCGCCCGCTGGGTGGACCGGTCCCGCGAGGGCTATTTCCCGCCCCTCACGAATCTGGCCCGGCTGACGGAAGAAGTTGGGGAACTGGCCCGGGAAATCAATCACCAGTTCGGCGAGAAGCCCAAGAAGCCCGGCGAGTCGCCGGGATCGATCGAGATGGAGCTGGCCGACATCCTGTTCGTCGTGATCTGTCTGGCCAACTCGCGGCAGATCGACCTCGACGGGGCGTTCGCGGCGATGATGCAGAAGCTCAGCACTCGGGACGCCCTCCGGTGGACGCGACGCAGCGATCGAGGTGCGCCTTGACCTCCGCGAGCGTCAGGGCGAGCAGCGGCGCGACCGCCTCCTCGGCCGTCGCCCCGAACGCCAGGTAATCGGTCTCCAGGTGCCCCACCGGCCTGTCCCGCCCTTCCGCCCAGGCCACGAACAGCAGCGCCGCCCCGTAGCGGCCCGACGCGTCGGGTTCCGGGTCCACGAAGGTCGAGACCGAGTAGGCGCGGCCGTCGGTCCCGCCGAAAGCGGGGGGGCGCCCGTGTACGCGCCCGTAGCCGCCCAGCGTGTCGTCGCTCAGCTCCGCCGCAGCCATTCCCGCACGACATTGCCCGCGATGAACGCGAGGTTGGCGGGCCGCTCGGCGAGCCGCCGCATGAGATACGGATACCACTGCTCGCCGAAGGGGACGTACACCCGGACGCGGTAGCCGGCCCGCCGGAGCGCGAGCTGGAGGTCGCGCCGCACGCCGTAGAGCAGCTGGAACTCGAACCGCTCGGCCGCGATCTTGCGCGCCGCCGCGAACGCTTTCGCGTGCGCGATGATGCGCTCGTCGTGCGTCGCGATGCCCGGGTAGTTCCCGCGCTCGAGCAGGCGCTCCAGGCACGACACGTAGGCGGCGTCGACGTCGCGCTTGTGGGGAAACGCGACGTCGGCCGGCTCGCGGTAGGCGCCCTTGCACAGGCGCACGCGGGCGCCGAGCGCGATCATGTCGTCGACGTCCCGTGCGGTGCGCCGCAGCGCGGACTGCAGCACCACGCCCACCGCGTTCCCGAACTCGGGGTGGAGGCGCTCCCGGAACAGCGCGAGCGTGCGCTCGGTATAGTCCGACTGCTCCATGTCGATCCGGACGAACGAGCGCTGGGCCCGGGCCCGCGCGACGATGGCCCGCAGGTTCTCGACGCAGAGCGCTTCGTCGATCTCGAGGCCCATCTGCGTGAGCTTGACCGAGACGTTGGACTCGAGTGCGGCCTGGTGCAGGCGGTCGAGCAGGCGGAGGTAGGTGTCGCAGGCGGTGCGGGCTTCGGCGAGGTCGCGCACCGCCTCGCCCAGCAGATCGAGAGTGGCCGAGATGCGGGCGGCGTTGAGCTGCGCGACGGCGCGCGCCCCGTCGTCGAGGGTCTCGCCCGCCACGAAGCGCCTCGCCAGCCGCCGCGCCACGCCGTTGCGCTTGAGCAGCCGCGCCAGCGCCTGCCGCTCGCTGAGCCACATCAGGCCGGCGCGCAGCATTACTGATAGAACTTCGCGTTCCGGCGCGCCTGTTCCTGAAGGACGTCGCAGGGGGTGAAGCGGGGCCCGCAACGCTCGGTGAGGCGCTGCAGCTCCATCACCAGGCGCGCCGCGCCCAGGTCGTCGGCGTGCCGCAGGGGGCCGCCGCGGAACGGCGGGAAGCCGATCCCGAAGATCGCCCCGATATCGCCGTCCCGGGGATTCCGCACCACGCCCTCGCCCGCCGCGCGCGCCGCCTCGTTCAGCATGCGATGCACCAGCCGCTGGAGGACTTCGGCGGGCCGCGGGCCGCCGTCCGGATGCGTGGCGAGCAGCTCGTACACCGTCGAGTCCACGCCGCCCTTCTTGCCGCGCTTGTACCGGTAGAACCCCTTGCCGGATTTGCGGCCCAGGTGGCCCGCCTCGATCAGGCGCGCCAGCCCCGGCGCCGGCGCCATCCGGTCACCGAACGCCTCGTGCAGCACGCCCGCCGCCTTCTCCGCCACGTCGAGACCCACCTCGTCGAGCAGCGTGATGGGACCGACCGGAAAGCCGAACTCGACCATGAGGCCGTCGATTTCCTCGATCGCGACACCCGAGAGCACGAGCTGGACGGCCTCGTTGATGTACGGCCCCAGGATGCGGTTGACCCAGAAACCGGGCGTGTCCCGCACGACGATCACGGTCTTGCCCAGGCGCCGGCCGAATGCCACGGCCGTGCTCACGACCCGCGGGGCGGTGGCCGCGTGCGGGATGACTTCGAGCAGCGGCATGCGCGCGACGGGCGAGAAGAAGTGCATGCCGATCACCTGCTCGGGCCGCCGGCCGCCCTCCGCGATCCGCCCGATGGGAATGGTCGAGGTGTTCGACGCGAACGCGGCGTCCGGCGCGATCACCTCCTGGACCTCGCTCAGGACCTTCCGCTTGACCGCCAGGTCCTCGAACACGGCCTCGATGACGAGCTCGGCCCGGCCGAATCCCGCGTAGGTGTCCCCGCCGGAGAGCAGGGCCGCCTGGCGGGCGTGGTCGTAGCGGCTGAGGCGGCGGCGCTTCAGGCGGTCGTCCAGGATCTCGCGGGCGGCCTTCAAACCCGCCGCGACGCGCGGCAGGTCCGCGTCCTTGAGGCGCACATCCACCTGCGCCTGGGCGACCGCCGTGCCGGCGATCCCGGACCCCATGAACCCCGCGCCCATGACTCCGAGGCGGCGCACCTCGACGGGCGCCGGCGGGTTGGGGATGCCGAAGTCCCTCTTGAGCTGGGTGGTGGCGAAGAAGATCTGCACGAGCTTGCGCGACACGTCGGTCACCGCCAGGCGGCCGAACAGCTCCGCCTCCCGCTTCAGCCCCTCGCGCAGGCCGTGCCGCAGGCCGTACTCGACCGCTTCCAGCGCCGCCAGCGGCGCGGGATAGTGGCCCCGCGTGCGCGCCAGGACCTGCTTCTTGGCCAGCCGGAATACGATCGCACGGCCCAGCGGATTGCCATCGAGCAGCCGGCCGGTGAACCCGCCCGGACGCCGCCGCCTGGGCCGCCAGCCGCCCGCCATGCGGCGCGCGGCGGCCATGGTGATGTCCCGGAGAATGGGCGGCGGGACCAGCTCGTCCACCATGCCCAGGCGATACGCTTTGGGCGCCCGCTCCGTCTTGCCGGCCAGAATCACATCGAGCGCCGCGCGCGCGCCGATCAACCGCGGCAGGCGCTGGCACCCGCCCGCTCCCGGCAGGATGCCGAGCTGGACCTCCGGCAGGCCGAGCTGGGTTTTGGGGTGATCGCTGGCCACGCGGTAGTGGCACGCGAGGGCGAACTCGAGCCCGCCGCCGAGGCACGCGCCGTGGATGCCGACCGCGACGGGCTTGGGGAGCTGCGCCACGCGGTCGAGCATCTCCTGCCCCTCGGCGGAAAGCCGCTCGGCCGACGCGGCGGAGTCGAGCGCCACGAACTCCTCGATGTCCGCCCCCGCGATGAAGTTGTCGGGCTTGCCCGAGAAGAACGCGACGGCCTGGACCGCGGGGTCGGCGGCCAGATCGCCGAAGGTCGCCAAGAACTCGTCCTTCACCGCGCGGGAGATCACGTTCACCGGGTGATCGGGAAGGTCGAGCGTGACGACGGCGATCCCGTCGTCCACCGTCCACGTGATCGCGCGCGGCGCCCGCCGGAAGCCCGTCACGTGCCGCGCTCCAGCACCATCGCGAACGCCATGCCCCCTTGCGCGCACACCGACACGAGGCCGAGCGCCACGCCGCGGCGTTTCATCTCGTTCGCCAGCGTCGTCACGATGCGGCCGCCGGTGCCGCCGAACGGATGGCCGATGGCGATGGAGCCGCCCATGACGTTGATGATGTCCTCGTTGATCTCCCAGCCTTTCTCGGCGAACCCCTTGAGGTTGGAGAGCACCTGGGCGGCGAACGCCTCGTGGAT
>JBOHSV010000383.1:0-2946 GCA_050921735.1 Gemmatimonadales bacterium
GCGCACGGCCGCCGCGGCGAGCTCGCGATAGCGCGACCGCAGCCACCCGAGCCGCTCGTCGAACGCCCGGATGACCCGGGTGCGCTCGAGCCCGCTGGCGCGCCGCACCTTGCCGAGCTGCGCCGCGAGCATCGGTACCAGCGTGAGCGCCGTGCCGAGCGACGCGAGCATGGCGAACGAAATGGTGAGGATCAGCTCGCGGAAGATGAGCGCCGTGAGCCCCGTGATCAGCAGGAACGGGACCACGGCCGCGAGGCTGGTGGCCGTCGAGGCGACGACGGCCGACGTCACCTCCGCCGACCCCGTGTGCGCCGCGGCCTCGGCGTCGCCCGCCCCCTGCTCGCGATGCCGGAAGATGTTCTCGAGCATGACGATCGCGTTGTCCACCAGCATCCCGACACCCAGGGCCAGGCCGCCCAGGCTCATGATGTTCAGCGTCAGGTTGCCGAGCCCCATCATGACGAACGCCGCCAACACCGCGAGCGGGATGGCCAGTCCGATGATCACGGTCTTGCGGACGCTGCCCAGGAAGAGCAGAACGACGAACATCGCGAGGCTCGCGCCCATCAGCGCGGCGTTGCGCACGCCCTTCACCGAGTTGCGGATGAAGAACGACTGGTCGTTGATGACCTCGTACCCGACGTCCGCCGGCATGAACCGCGACTCGGCGAGCTGGGCGAGGCGGCGGCCCACGCCGCTCGCGACCACGACGGTGTTGGCATCGGGCTGCTTGCGCACCGACAGCTTGACGGCGGGCACGCCGTCGAGCCGCACCCACAGCCGCTGCTCGCGATTCGTGTCTTCCACCGTCGCCACGTCGCCCAGCGTGATCCGCTGGCCCGTGCCCGGTACCGCGAGCAGGACCGCGCGGATGTCCGTCACGGTCCGGAACTTCCCCTCGGTCTTGCCGACCAGCTCGAAGGTGGACGAGGTGACGTTGCCCGCCGCCACGTCCTGGTTCGCGTCGCGCAGCGCCTGGAGCACGTCGGCGACGGCCAGGCCGTAGGACCGGAGCCGCTCCTGGTCGAGCGTCACGCGGATCTCCCGCACCAGGCCGCCGGACACGTCCACCGACGCGATGCCCTCGACGGTCAACAGCTGCGGCCGCAGGCGCAGGTCCACCCAGTCGCGCAGCTCCACGGGGCTGCGGCGCGCGGAGCTGAACCCCACCTCGTACACCGGGATTTGCGAGGGATCGAACTTGAAGATCGTCGGCGGATCGGCATCGGGCGGCAGGCGCCCGCGCGCGCGGTCCAGGTTCTTCGACGCGTCCTGCAGCGCGAAATTGATGTCCGTGCCGTAGCGGAAGTGGAGGTTGACGCCGGCGCGCCCCTCCTGCGTCTCGCTCTCCAGCCGCACCAGATTCTCCGTGGTGGCCAGGCTGGTCTCGAGCACCTTCGTGACCTGCTCCTCCATGACTTCCGGCGCCACGCCCGGATAGTTCACGCTGGCGCGGATCTGGGGATAGACGATCTGCGGCAGGAGATCGAGGGGGAGCCGCGTGAGGTAGAACGCGCCCAGCACCACCACCACGGACCACAGCGCGAGCGTCCCGATCGGCCGCCGGATCGCCCAGCTGGGCAGGGTCTGGCGCCCGGGCGCGATCATGCTCCCTCCGCGGCCACGCGGACCCGGGCTCCGGGACGCAGCGTCGTGTGGCCGGACGTCACGACCAGCTCGCCCTCGCGCAGCCCGCGCGCGATCTCCACCCAGCCGTCGGCCGTGACACCCAGCGCCACGGGCCGCCGCACCACCGAGTCGGCCTGCACGACGTACACGAACGCGCCGTCATCGCCGACCCCGACCGCGGGCGCGGGCACCGCCAGCGCCTCATCCCGGCGGTCGAGCGCGAAGGTCACGCGCGCCAGGAAGCCCGGGCGCACCAGCACGCCCCCGGGCACCGGCCCCAGCGCGACCTCGACCGGCACGAGGCGGCTCTGGAGGTCGGCGCTGGGATACACCCGCCGGATGCGGCCCGGGATCGTGGCATCGGGATACGCGTCGAGCGACACGGCCGCCTCGGCACCGGCACGCAAATGCACCACGTCCAGCTCCGAGAGGCGCACCCGGACCACCAGCAGGCTCACGTCGGCGACGTCGAACAACCGCTGGTTGGGGGAGACCGCGCTGCCCGCCTCGACGTGCTTCGCCGTCACGATCCCCGTCGCGGGGGCGGTGATGCGGCTGAACGCCAGCCGGGTGCGCCACAGCTCGACCTCGCTCTTGGCCACCTCGTAGGCCGACCGGGACTGCTCGAACTCCGCGGCCGTGATGATCTGGCTGTCGTGCAGCTGGCGGTTGCGCTCGAACGTCGCTTCGGCGCTGGCGAGCACGGCCCGCGCGCGCTCCAGCTGCGCCGCGGTCTCGCGCGCGTCGAGCTCGGCCAGCAGCTGGCCCTCGCGCACGCGGTCGCCTTCCTGGGCGCGGAGGGCGAGCACGGTCCCGGACATCTGGCTGTTGACGCCGATCATGCGGACCGGCTCGACGGGCCCGGTCACCGTGACGGCGCGCGCGAGGTCGCGCCGCGCCACGGGGGCGGCGGCCACGGGCACCACCCGGTCGCCCCCGCGCTGACCCTGCGCGCCGCTGGCTTCCTGGCCACCCGAGCAGGCGGCCAGCACCAGGGCACACAGGACCGCCGGGGAGGTCGCGCTCCTGCGGACCCATCCCTGAACGGCCGTCGTCATCGCCTAAATCTACGCGCGGTGGACCCCGGGGGTTGGCCTAGCGCCGGCCCCCCGCCGTTCCGACCCGGTACAGGTAGCCCATGACGAGCGCCAGGAGCAGCACGCCGGGCCAGGTGCCCTCGTGCGTGCCCCAGAACGCCAGCACGTCGGCGCGGCCGGCCAGCACGATCGGGATGGCGAGCAGGATCCCCAGCAACGCCTCCCCCGTGATCAGGCCGGCGGCGAACAGCAAGCCGTGCCGCTCGCCGGTGCTCTGCGC
>JBOHSV010000384.1:0-7582 GCA_050921735.1 Gemmatimonadales bacterium
GCCTACGCCGGCGCGTGCTGGCTGCTGGGGCTCCTGACCGTGGCGGTGGCGCGGCGGGGCCCGGACCGCCGCCCGTTACCCGCGGTCGCCGTCACGCTGTTCGGTGCGCTGTACGGCGGCGGAACGCTCGCGTTCCTCATCGCCGTCCGGCACGGCGGGGGGGACGGCCGTCCGGCGGCACCGTCCTTCCTGCTCGCGCTGCTGCCGCTCGTCCTGACGTGGATCTGCGATACCGCGGCGTACGCGGTCGGCTCCACGCTGCGAGGGCCCCGGCTGGCGCCCGTGCTCTCCCCGGGCAAGACGTGGTCGGGGGCCGTGGGCGGCCTCGCCGCCGCCGTGCTGTTCGCCGTTCCACTCGGACTCGTCGTGCTCAACCGCGCCGGCTGGGCGCTGGAGGTCTGGCAGCTGGTTGGCCTCGGCCTCGTGGTCGGGATCGTGGCGCAGGTCGGGGACCTGGCCGAATCGCTGCTGAAGCGCGAAGCGGGCGTCAAGGACTCGTCCGCGCTGCTGCCGGGACACGGCGGCGTGCTCGACCGCCTGGACTCGTTGTACTTCGTGATTCCGGCCTCGGCGCTGCTCTACGCGCTGTTCGGGCTGATATGACCCACGGCGTGGCGGTGCTCGGCTCGACCGGCTCCATCGGGTGCTCCACGCTCAAGGTGCTCGAGCGCCACCGCGACCGCTTCCGCGTCGTGGCGCTTACGGCACACTCGAACGCCGACCTGCTGGAGCGCCAGCGGCAGGCGTGGCAGCCCTCGTACGTGGGGCTGGTCAACGGGATGCCGGGAAACCTGCACCGGGAAACGGGGCGGGGTGGTGGTGGGGTGCAGTGTCTCGTGGAGGCCGCGACGCATCCGGACGCGCGCATCGTCGTCAATGGGATCGTCGGCGCGGCGGGGTTACCGGCGACGCTCGCGGCCTTGCGGGCCGGCAAGCGCGTCGCCCTCGCCAACAAGGAAACGCTCGTAATGGCGGGCGAGCTGGTCACGCGGGCGGCGCGCGACGGCGGCGGCGAGATCGTGCCCGTCGACTCCGAGCACAGCGCCGTGCTGCAGTGCCTCACGGGGTATCGCGCCGCGCAGGTGGCCCGCCTGATCCTGACCGGCTCGGGGGGGCCGTTCCGCACCTGGCCGCCCGAGCGCGTGGCGCAGGCCACCGTGCGTGAGGCGCTGCGCCACCCCACGTGGAAAATGGGCCGCAAGATCACGGTGGATTCTGCGACGCTGGTCAACAAGGCCCTCGAGGTCATCGAGGCTCGGTTCCTCTTCGACCTGCCGTATGATGCGATCGAGGTCGTGGTGCACCCGCAATCCGTGGTGCACGCGTTCGTCGAGTTCGTCGACGGCTCCGTGCTGGCGCAGGTGGGCTTTCCCACGATGGAGCTGCCGATTCTTTATGCCCTGACCCATCCGGAGCGCGTGCCGGACGCGGGCACGTCGCGCTTCGATCCCGCGGCCGCCGGGGCGCTGACGTTCGAGCCGATCCGGCTCGACGCGTTTCCGGCGTACGGCGTGGGTCGCGCGGCGGCCGCGGCGGGGGGCACGGCACCGGCCGTGTTCAACGCCGCGAACGAGGTCGCGGTCGCGCTGTTCCTGGAGGGACGCCTGCGCTTCGAGCAAATCGCGCGCGTGCTGGCGGATACCATGGCGCGGCACCGCCCCGCGGCGGCCACATCACTCGAGGCGGTGCTGGCGGCGGACGCGGAGGGGCGGCGCCTGGGCCGGGAGGTGGCGTGCTCCTGACCATCGTCGTCCTGATCGTGGTCCTCGGGCTCGTGATCTTCGTGCACGAGCTGGGTCATTTCGCGGCCGCCAAAGCGGTCGGCGTCCAGGTCCTGCGGTTCTCCATCGGCTTCGGCCCCCCGATCCTGAGCTGGCGGCGCGGGGAGACCGAGTACTGGATCGCCTCGGTGCCGCTTGGCGGCTACGTGAAGATGGCGGGGCAGGAGTGGGAGGAGGCCACCGACCGCCTGGAAGGGGGCCCGGCCGCGGTCCCCATCGATCCGGCGCGAACCCTCGAGTCGAAGCCCGTGTGGGCGCGGCTGCTGGTGATGCTCGCCGGGGTCACTATGAACGTGGTGCTGGCCTACCTGCTGTACGCCGGCATCAACACCTTCGCCGCGCCCCAGCCGGCCATGATGCCGATCGACTCGGTGGCGGTGGACTCGCTGCCGCCCGCGGCGCGATCGCTCGCGGCGCTGCGGCCCGGCGATCTCGTCACCCACATCGACGGAGATCCGGTCCGGACCTGGGTCGAGTTCGCGCGCCGTATCAGCCGCGGGCCGGACACCCTGCGGCTCGGCGTGGCCGGGCGGCAGGAGCCCGTGGTGATTTCCCTGCCGCGCGATCCCGAGGTTCGCCGTGCCGCCTGG
Organism: Gemmatimonadales bacterium; assembly: GCA_050921735.1. GTDB lineage: Bacteria > Gemmatimonadota > Gemmatimonadetes > Gemmatimonadales > GWC2-71-9 > DATLXT01. The sequence continues at coordinate 2,372 of JBOHSV010000384.1, forward strand.
GAGGCGATCCAGCCCCGCCTCCCGCCGGCCGTCGGCCTGCTGATCCCGGGGGAGCCGGCGCACCGGGCCGGCATCCAGGCGGGGGACGTCGTGCTGCGCGTGGGCACGGACTCGATCGTCTCGTGGAGCCATCTCGTGGCGGCAGTCCGGCGGAGCGCGGGGGACTCGCTGCGGTTCGCGGTGCGGCGGGGAGACCGCCGCTTGGAGCTGACCGTGGTGCCGCGCCTCCACACGGAGCCGGCGTCCGATACGGCGCCCGAGCGGTCGTACGGCCTCATTGGCGCGAACGCGAATCCGCCGGTGGTGTACGTCGCCCAGCCCCTGGGCCGGGCCGCGATCACGGCCCTGGATGAAACGGTCGCGCGCACGGGGCTGGTGGTCGTGTTCCTCAAGCGGCTGGTCACGCGCGAAGTCTCGTTGCGCGAGGTCGGGGGGCCGGTGCTCATCGCTCAGCTCTCCGGGCAGGCCGCCCGCCTCGGCCTCGTGACCCTGTTGAGCTTCGTGGCCTTCATCTCGCTCAACCTCGCCGTCCTCAATCTGCTGCCGATCCCCGTGCTGGACGGCGGGCACGTGGTTTTCCTGCTGGCCGAAGCCGTGCGGGGCAAGCCCGTGAGCGTCGGGGTGCGGCTGCGACTCACGCAGGTCGGCTTCGTGATCCTCGTGGCGCTGATGCTGCTCGCGATCTCCAACGATGTCCTCCGCAACCTCCCCCGTTAGAGACATCCTCCACGGGTACATGGCCGGGCGGGTGCCGCCGGAGCGGCTCGTGGCCCAGGTCACGGCCTGGTATTACCAGGATGCGGGAAGCGGCATGCGGGCGGCGTTACAGCCGGTGGTCGACGTCATCGAGCGGGGGGCGCCGGGAGTGGTGGAGTTGGCGCGAAGTGCGGGCGGACAGGGGTTCGCCATCCGGGCCGGCGAGCGTCCGTTCCCGCGCGGGGAGGAGCCGGCGTTGCGCGCTGCCGTCGAGGCGGTGTTGAAAGCGGGGGTACCGGGGGAGTCGGGCGGGGACGGGGAGCGGCTGGGCGTGCTCGCGGGCCTCATCGGCGCGCTGCGCCGGTTATTTGGCTGACGCTGCACCCATCCCGTCTCGCCTCGCCTCGCCTCGCCTCGCCGACATTACATCAACCGGACCACCACCGCCACCAGCCGGAGGTCGTGGCGCGGCGAGGCGTCGCGAGGTCGTCGAGGTCGGCCGCGAGCTCCGCGGCGTCGCGATAGCGGTCGTCGGGGTGCTTGGCCAGGCACTTGAGGACGACGCGCTCGAACCGCTTCGAGAGCGCCGGACGCCCTCGGCGGAGCGACGGGGGCGGCGCCTCGACGTGGAGGCGCGCGAGCTCGAACCAGTCGGTCGACGTGAAGGGCACGTCGCCGGTGGCGGCCTTGAACAGCGTGACTCCGAGGGCGTAGAAGTCCAGGCGCGCGTCGAGCGGCCGGCCCTGGGCCTGCTCCGGGGACAGGTAGTGCGGGGTGCCGATGGTCATGTTGACCCCGGTGGACGCCACGTACCCCGACACGGCGCGCGCGATCCCGAAGTCGGTGAGCACGGCCGACCCGTCGGAGTGCAACAGCACGTTGTCGGGCTTCAGGTCGCGGTGAATGACGCCGCGCGCGTGGGCGAAGCCCAGGGCGGCGGCGACGTCCCGGGCGATGCGGACGAGCTCGGGCTCGGGCAGGGGGCCCTCGCGGGCGATGCGCGCGGCCAGGCTGTCGGTGCACAGGTCCATGGCGAAGAACACGTGCTCGCCGGCCCGGGTGATCCGGCGGATGCGGATGATGTTGGGATGCTGGAGCTGGGCGGCGGTCTCGCTCTCGTTGCGGAAGCGCGTCTCGAACCGACGGTCCCCCGCGAACTGCGGCTTCAGGACTTTCACGGCGACGGGTGTGCCGTCCGCCTCGCGCCCGGCGAACACCCAGGCGAAGCCGCCCTGGCCGAGGAGCCGCTCCAGGCGATAGGGGCCGAGCGTGCGGCCGACGAGGTCGGTGGGGGCGTTGGCGGCCGGTGGGTCGTCGCGCATGAGAGGGGCTTTACAGGGCCCGGAGGTGGCTCTAACTTAGTGTGCTAACGACAATTAGGAAACCGGGCAGATGTACGACAAAACGACGCCGGTCAGGAAGTACGGGCGGCACGAGCGGGATACCGGATCGACGACGATCCAGGTCGCGCTGCTCACCGAGCGGATCAACAGCCTCACGGATCATTTCCGCACGCATCCCAAGGACTTCCACGGGCAGCGGGGGCTCCTGAAGATGGTGAGCCAGCGTCGCCGCCTGCTGGAGTACCTCAAGCGGACCGATCTCGACGGGTATCGCCGGCTCATCGAGGAGCTGGGTCTCCGTCACTAAGCCCACGGCGTCGCGGCGGCCGCTCCGGGAAGAGCACCGGGGCGGCCGGCGTATGCACGAGTTGCTCTAGACAGGTGGTAAGGTGAAGCACGTCGAGCGCACGTTCGCCGGCCGCGCCCTCCGGCTCGAAGCGGGGCGACTGGCCAAGCAGGCGGCGGGGTCCTGCCTGATGCAGTTCGGGGACACGGTGGTGCTGGCGGCCGCGACGGTCTCCGATCAGATCGCGAATCTGCCGTACTTCCCGTTGACCGTGGAGTACCGCGAGAAGAGCTACGCCGCCGGCAAGATTCCCGGCGGCTTTTTGAAGCGCGAGGGGCGTCCGTCGGACGAGGAGATCACCTCGGCGCGCGTGATCGACCGCTCGATCCGCCCGCTGTTTCCAGAGGGCTTCAAGAACGAAGTCCAGGTCTTCGTCTACGTCCTCTCGGCCGACCAGGAGAACGATGCCGACGTCCTGGGCGTGACGGCCGCGTCGGCCGCGCTGACGATGTCCAAGGTGCCCTGGAGCGGTCCCATCGCGGCGGTCCGCGTCGGGCGGGTGGAAGGCGCCTGGATCCTGAACCCCACGTTCCAGCAGCTCGAGTTCTCCGACATCGACCTCGTCGTCTCGGGCTCCGAGAGCTCGATCGTGATGGTCGAGGGCGGGGCGCTCGAGCTCACCGAAGCCGAGGTGGTGAAGGCCCTGGAGGTCGCCCAGCGCGGCATCCGGGAGCTGCTCGACGCGGCCGCCGAGCTGGTCGGCGAGCTGCGCCAGCCCAAGATGGAGTGGACGCGCGTCGAGCCAGCCGCGGAGCTGGTGCAGCGGGTGGAGGCGCTGGCCGCCGCGCGCGTCGCCGAGGCGCTGAACCTGCCGGAGAAGGCGGAGCGCGCGCAGGCGCTCGCCGCGCTGCGCGCCACGGTGCAGGACCAGCTGGCCGCGGAATTCCCCGACCACGTCAAGCACGTGGTCACCGCGCTCGAGGAATTCGAGTACCGCACCATGCGCGAGCAGGTGCTCACGCGGGGCGAGCGCATCGACGGTCGCGCGACGGACACGGTGCGGCCCATCACGTGCGAGGTGGGCGTGCTGCCCCGCACGCACGGCTCGGCCCTGTTCACCCGGGGGCAGACGCAGGCGCTGGTCTCGGTCACGCTGGGGAGCGTGAGCGACGAACAGCGCATCGATTCCATCGACGTCGCCGCCGAGACGACGAAGTCGTTCATGCTGCACTACAACTTTCCCCCGTTCTCCACGGGCGAGGTGCGGCCCATCCGCGGCGTGTCGCGGCGCGAGGTCGGGCACGGGGCCCTGGCCGAGCGCGCCCTCCAGGCCGTGCTCCCGCCCTACGAGCAGTTCCCCTACACCATTCGCATCGTGTCCGACATCCTGGAGTCCAACGGCTCGTCCTCCATGGCCACCGTGTGCGGCGGCTCCCTGGCCCTGTTCGACGCGGGCGTTCCGGTCAAGGCCGGCGTGGCGGGCATCGCCATGGGCCTCATCAAGGAAGATGACCGGGTCGCGATCCTCACCGACATCCTCGGCACCGAGGACCACCTGGGCGACATGGACTTCAAGGTGGCCGGCACCCGGGAGGGCGTGACGTCCATTCAGATGGACATCAAGATCCAGGGGCTCGACTTTCCCACCATCACCCAGGCGCTCGAGAACGCCCGCCGGGCGCGGCTCCACATCCTGGACGTGATGGAGAAGACGATTCCGGCGCCCCGCGCCCAGCTCTCCAAGTACGCGCCGCGCATCATCACCATCCAGATCCCGCCCGACAAGATCGGCGATCTCATCGGGCCCAAGGGCAAGACCATCCGGGCCATCCAGGAGCAGACCGGCGCCGAGATCAACGTCGAGGACTCCGGCCTGGTCACGATCTCGTCGGTGGGCGACGGCGGCGAGCGCGCGCGCGATATCATCGCCGGCATGATCCAGACGCCCGAGGTGGGCAAGGTGTACGAGGGCGTGGTGAAGAGCACCACCGCCTTCGGGGCGTTCGTCGAGATCCTGCCGGGCGTCGAAGGGTTGCTCCACATCTCGGAGCTCCAGCACGGCCGCACCGAGCGCACCGAGGACGTCGTCAAGAAAGGCGATCGCGTGCGCGTCAAGCTCCTCGAGGTCGACGAGCGCGGCCGCATGCGTCTCTCCCGCAAAGCGCTGCTCGAGAAGCCGGAGCCGGCCCGCTCCCGGTAAATGGAGACGGTCCGGCTCGACCGCGAGGTCCACCGCACGGCCGCTCCGAACGGGGTGGTCGTCCTGTCGGAGCGTGTGCCCAGCGTGCGGTCCGTGGCGGTGGGCGTGTGGGTGCGCACGGCGAGCGTGCACGAGCCGCGGCCGCAGATGGGCGTCTCCCACGTGCTGGAGCACATGGTGTTCAAGGGCACCGAACGGCGCACCGCCCAGGAGATCGCCCTCGCCCTCGAATCGCGCGGGGGCTCGCTCGACGCCTATACCTCGCGCGATACCACGGCCTTCCAGGCGCGCGTGCTCGACGCCGACCTGCCTCGCGCGCTCGACGTGCTCACCGACCTCGTCCGGCGCCCCACGCTGCGCGACGCCGACCTGCAGCTCGAGCGCAACGTCATCCTCGAGGAGATCAGCACGGTCGACGACACGCCCGACGACCTGGTGTTCGACCTGGCGGCCGAGACGCTGTGGCCGGAGCACCCGTACGGCTACGCCATTCTGGGGACCCGCGAGACGGTCACCGGGCTCTCGTCCGACGATCTGAGGCGGTTGCACCGGCGCGCCTACGTGCCGCGGAACTGCGTGATCGCCGTGGCCGGCCATGTGCCGCACGACCGCCTGCTGGACGAGCTGGCCCGGCTGGGCTGGTTCGACGGCTCCGCGGCGGACGGCGATCCTCCCCAGGCCCCCGC
>JBOHSV010000385.1:0-3462 GCA_050921735.1 Gemmatimonadales bacterium
GACGGCGTCCCCCAGCACCTGCCGCGCCATCTCGGCGTTCAGCGGCGTCTCGTTCACCGCCTGGTAGGCGACGAGCCGGTTCAGCCCGCCCATCAGCTCGCGCACGTTGGCGTACTCCACGCCGGCCACCGCTTCGAGCACGCCGGGCTGGAAGCTGACGCCGCGCTCCTCGGCCTTGCGGCGCAGGATCGCGACGCGCGTCTCGTAGTCCGGCACGCCGATGTCCACCACCAGCCCGCCGGAGAACCGCGAGATCAGGCGCTCGTCCAGGTCGGCGATCTCCGACGGGGGCCGGTCGCTGGTGAGCACCACCTGGTGGCCCGCGGCCTGGAGTGCCTCGGTCAGGCGCAGCAGCTCGGCCTGCATCTCCTTCCGGTTGGTGAGGAACTGCACGTCGTCGATGAGCAGCGCGTCCACGTTCTGGAAGCGGCGGCGGAAGGCGTCCCCCTGCCCCGCGGCGATGGCCGCGTGCAGCGCCTCGACGAACTCGTCGAGCGTCAGGTACTCGATGCTCAGCCCCGGCGCGAGCTTCTTGGCGAGCTGGCCGATGGCCATCAGCAGATGCGTCTTGCCGAGCCCGGAGCCGCTGTAGACGAACAGCGGGTTGTAGGCGCTCCCGGGATTCTCGGCCACGGTGCGCCCCGCCGTGACGCCCAGGCGGTTGGCGGCGCCGACGACGAACGTCTCGAACGTGTACCGGGGGTTGAGCGCGGTAGTCACGCGGGGGCCCCCGCGGCGAGCTTCTTGAGCACGAGCTCGGAGATGCCCTTCAGCGTCTCGAACACGCCGGGGCCGTGCAGCGCGTCGGCCGAGAAGCTCGGCACGCCGCGGAAGTTCAGGGCGTCATCGAGCTCCGCGGCCTCGAGGATCAGCTCGCGCGGCAGATCCTGCTTGTTGTACTGCAGCACCACCGGCACCGTGCGGATGTCGACCCCCAGCTCGAGCAGGTTGGACTGGAGATTCTGCAGGCTCTCGACGTTCTCGTCGAGCTGGCGCGCCTGGCTGTCGGCGACGAACACGACCCCGTCGGCGCCCTGCAGCACCAGCCGCCGCGTCGCGTTGTAGTAGACCTGACCGGGCACGGTGTACAGCTGGAACCGCGTGGTGAACCCGGAGATCGTGCCGAGATCGATCGGGAGGAAGTCGAAGAACAGCGTGCGGTCGGTCTGCGTGGCGAGCGACACCATCCGGCCGCGCCGCGTGTCGGGCACCCGACCGTAAACGTAGTGCAGATTCGTCGTCTTGCCGGACCGGCCGGGCCCGTAGTAGACGATCTTGCAGGTGATCTCGCGGGTCGTGAAGTTCACGAGGGACACGGCTATCTCCCGAAGAGCGCGTTCAGGCTGTCACTGAGCTCACGCTCGAAGTCCGCCGCGAGCACCTGTTTGGGCACCGCCGGGGCCGGGCTCGCCGCGCGCAGCTCGGCCACGAATTGCTCGAAGAATAACTGCACCAGGCCGAGGGACGAAGCGTCGAGGTCGTAGACGGCCAGGGCGAGCAGCCGGCCGCGCTCCGTCGCGAGGCCCGCGAGGAAGATGCCGTGGCGCTCGCCCTGATACGTCAGCGCGGCGAACGGCGGCTGGCCGAGCAGTTTGCCCAGCTCCGCCGTGGACGCGTTGATCGCCGCCGACAGCGCGGCGGCCGACATGACGTCCACCGCGCGCGCGAAGCCCGACTGGGCCAGCACCTGGCCGGCCGGCGTCATCACCAGCACGAGCCGCGTCGCCGCCTCCTTCACGAACGTCTGCAGGGGCGCCAGGGTCCAGGGCTCGACCGCCCGCGCCGTCATCCGACCGCCTCGCCGGCGCGCAGCAGCTCGAGCCGCACCAACCCGACGTTCACATCGGGCTCCGCCACCGCGACCAGCAGGACGCCCGACGCCGCCGGCACCACCAGCAGGGCTCCCCCCTCGCACTGCAGGTGCCAGAACAGGCCCCCGCCCACCCCGGCCGCGTCCATGGCGCGGCCGAGGCGGGTGGCCAGGCTGGCGGCGAGCGCGGCCACCGCGGAGCCCCTGATCCCCTCCATCAGCTGCTCGGCGATCACCAGCCCGTCGTCGCCGGCGACGACCATCGCGCCCCGCACGCCCCGCACGCGAGTCACGCGATCCAGCGCCTGGTCCAGCCCGCCCGCCGTCATACGGCGCGCTCCAGCCACCGGCGCGCGCTGAGCGCGGCGCGCTGCGCCAGGATCGTCAGCCGCCCCATGGGCACCGCGCGATCCCGCACCACGAGCAGCAGCGTCTCCGCCGTGGGCGGCGTGAGGTGCACGTGGCCCATCCGTCCCTCGGCGGACAGCCCCACCCACCCCCCCAACCCCAGCAGCTTGGCGGTTCGGCCGGCTTCCGCGGACACGCCCGCCAGATAGGCCGCGACCGCGTCCGTCACGTCCCGGCCCTGCGGGTCGCGCAGCGCGCCGCCGAGCATCCGCCCGGCCGCGTCGAGCAGCAGCAGGCCCTCGTGCGCGCCCTCGAGTCCGGCGAACACCCGGGCGTCGTCGAGCGGCGCGACGGCTTCGGCCCCGGCCGAGGGGGCCGCGCCGACGGGGGCGGCGAGCTCCTGGCCCCGGCCCCGCACCACCGCCAGGGCCTGCTCGATGCTCGCGTCGTCCGGGGCTGCCTCCTGGGCCCTCACGAGGTGGGCCTCCGCCTGCTCCACGTCCCCCACCTTGAAGTAGAGAAACGCGAGGCCCTTCAGGGCGCCGATGTGCGTGGGGGCCACCTGCACCGCCATGTCCCACTCGTCGAACGCCTTCTCGTAGTCGTGGCGATCGGCGAGGATGCGGGCGTACAGGTCGTGGGCGTCGGCGAGGTACGGGTGGCGCTGGAGCCCGTGGAGCGCCACGCGCTGGGCCGCGTCGAGCTGCCCCTTGCGGCGCAGCAGCTCGCCCAGCCGCAGGAACACGAGGCTCTGCGGGTCGCCCGCCAGCTCGGCCGTGAGCGTCTTGACTTCGTCAGCCATCCCAGACGGCTCCCGCCAGGATCTGGGCGGCCTCCCGGGCGCGGCGCACCTCGTTCGCCCACTCGAGCTCGCCTTCCACGCGCGGCGCGAGCCGCTCCCACTGGTCCCAGTGCTCGAGGGCTTCCGCGAACCGGCCGACCTGCACGAGGGCGTAGCCGAGCGCTCGGTACGCGGGGGCGTGGAGGGGATCCAGCCGCACGGCGCGCCGCAACTCGTCGACCGCTGCGGCGGAGCGGCCGGCGGCCAGGTGCGCGCGGCCCAACAACAGGTGCACGGCGGGGTCGTGGGGGGAGAGCTGCGTCGCCTGCTCCGCGGCCGCGCGCGCCGCCTCGGGATCCCGGGCGCGCAGCGCGTCCTCGGCCCGGGCCACGAGCTCGGCGAGGTCGGCCGCGACGGTGGTGCGCACGCGCTTCGTCGCGCCCGGGTCGATGACGACGACGAGGCCGGCGCTTTCCAGCCCGAACAGGGTCTTGGCGACGTCGAAGTCGGAGCGGCCGAGCGC
>JBOHSV010000386.1:0-4793 GCA_050921735.1 Gemmatimonadales bacterium
CGGGCCCGCCGCCGCCCAGCGCGGTGTCGGCCACGAGCTCCATCTCGCGCTTGCGCGGGTCGTAGCGCGCGAACCCCATCTGCTCCCACGGCACGAGCGCCCGCACCAGCTCCTGGATCCGCGGGAAGGCTTTCGCAAGGCTCATCTCGCCCGCGATCGCCCGGGACAGGCCCTGGATCAGCCGCAGCTCGTCGGCGCGCACGCCGAACCGGATCACGTACACGCTGCCCGCGGTGGCGGTCACCAGGCCGGCGAGCACCACCAGGCTCGGCGCGAGCCCGACGTCCGCGTGCGTGAACCGCAGCCACGCGATCGCCAGCAGGGCCGAGGCGCCGTAGACGATGGCTTCCCAGCGCAGCGTCATGGGCTTGTCGGCCCAGGCGAGCGAGCGCCCGAGGGCGAGGTCCAGGTAGAAGGTGCCGTTCACGACCAGGGGGAGCAGCAGCATCAGCCCGGCGAGCGGCAGGACGTTGTCGCCCGCCAGCGCCGCCGCGCCGGAAGCGCCCCCCGCGCGCGCGTACGCGAGCCCGGCGACGGCGGTTCCCGCCGTCAGGTGGGCGGCGTTGACCAGCGCAGCGCGGACCGGGAGGCGCCGCAGGAAGACGTCCCCCAGCCCGATCGCGAACGGGGCGACCAGCGTCGCGAACGCCCAGCCCCGGGCCGCGAGGGCGTAGAGCATCAGGGCCAGCACGTACGACGAGAAGCCGTTGCCGGGGAGGGCGATGCCGTAGCGGCGGGTGAGCGCGCCGACCAGGACGACGGCCGCGACGGCGCCGCCGAAGCTCGCGCCGAGCGGCACCCGGCCCGCCGTATGCGCCGCGAAACTCGCGCCGTAGGCGAGCAGGGCGGCGAGGCCGACCAGCGCCCGGATCGCGAGGGCGGGGGCGATGGGCGCGCGGAGCCGGGGGGTCATGGAGATGCGGCGCAAACTCCGACGTGTGGCGCGCGGTGTCAAGCGCGGCTATCGTTGACGCCTATGCGCGTCACCATCGAGTACTGCGTCGTCTGAAACTACGAGCCTCGGGCCACCGGTCTGGCGGCCGAGATCCGCAACGCCTACGCGCACGCGGAGATCAAGCTGGTGGAGTCCGCGGGTGGCGTGTTCGAGGTGGACGTGGATGGGCGTCTGGTGTTCTCCAAAAGAAAGCTCAAGCGGCACGCCGACGCGGGTGAGATCCTGCGCCTGATCGGCGAGGCGCACCAGGGCGGCGGGGGCGGCGCCCGGTCGCGTTGAAAATCGCGATCTCGACGGGCGGCGGCGACGCCCCCGGTCTGAACGCCGTCATCCGCGCCGCCGTGCTCGCCGCCCTGCATCGCGGCTGGGAGTGCTACGGCATCCGCCGCGGCTACGGCGGCCTGCTCGGCGACGACCGGGTCGTGGCGCTCGGCGCCGCCGAGGTCCGCGGCATCACCCACCTGGGCGGCACGATCCTCGGCACCACCAACCGCGGCGACCCGTTCCGCTGGCGCGAGGACCTCCTCACCGGCGGCTCGGCCGAGCGCGATCGCTCCGACGAGCTGGTGGCGGCGTTCCGCGCGCAGGGGTTCGACGTGCTCATCGCCATCGGCGGCGACGGCTCGCTCGGCATCGCCTACCGCCTGTTTCAGAAAGGCATCCCCGTCGTCGGCGTCCCCAAGACCATCGACAACGACGTCTGCGGCACCGTGGCCAGCTTCGGCTTCGACACCGCCGTCAACACCGCCACCGACGCGATCGACAAGGTCCACTCCACGGCCGAGAGCCACGAACGGGTGATGGTCGTGGAGGTCATGGGGCGACACGCCGGATTCATCGCGCTCAATGCGGGCCTCGCGGGCTCGGCCGACGCGATCCTGCTCCCCGAGATCCCGTTCGACCTCGACCGCGTGTGCGACAAGGTGCGCGAGCGCGAGGCGAAGGGGAGCCGGTTCAGCATCATCGTCGTGGCCGAGGGCGCCGCGCCCAAGGGCGGGGAAGCGTCGTTCCTGGACGTCGAGCGCCGCCGCCTGGGCGGCATCGCGGACAAGGTGGCCCGCGCCGTCGAGCAGCGGACCGGCAAGGAGACGCGCACCCTGGTCCTCGGCCACCTCCAGCGCGGCGGGACCCCCACCACCTTCGACCGCCTGCTGGGCCTCCGGTTCGGCGCGGCCGCGGTGCGGTTCATCGCCGAAGGCAAGTTCGGAGCGATGGTGGCGCTCACGCGCCCCGGCATCGGCGCCGTTCCCCTCCCCGATGTGATCGGCCGCACGCGCACGGTGGAGCTCAACGGCGACACGGTCCAGACCGCTCGCGATCTGGGGATCAGCTTCGGGGACTGAGTAAAGAGACGGACGGGGGCGGACAGGGTTGTCTCCCAGGACGGACACCACGCGGTGTGCCCCGGTTCGGAGTGGCTGGCACGAGTCTTCCATGGACCTCCCTGTGAAGGGAGGACTCATGACGCGCATCCTGATCTCCATCATCCTCGCGCTCCTGTTCGGTGCGGCCTCGGCTCAGGCGCAGACCCGCGTGAGCGTGTCGGTGCGCGTGGCGACCCCGCACGTCTCGGGGCACGTCGTCCTCGGGCGGCCTTACTACCACCGCCATCCGCGCGCCGTCGTCGTGCTCGGCGCACCGCGCGTCTACGCCCATTCGTCGCGGGTCATCGTCGTGCCGCGCGGGCATGTACACCGGCGGCACCATCATCGCCACCATCGGGGACTCTGCGGCGGGGGATACGGGTGCCGGTAGCGCCTATATTCCCTCCGTGCACCCCGCCCGCGATCACGTTCTCCCCCCCGACCCCCAGGCGTTCCTCGCGGCCGAGCCGGACACCGGCCGCGTCGTGGTGATCGCACCCACCCGCGCGGCGTGCGAGACGATCGAGCTCGCCATGGGGCTCCGCATCGAAACGCTGCTCGAGCGGGAGCACGGCGACGACATCCGGCGGCTGGCGGCCTCGGGCCCGGGCTTCGGCATCGTCGCGGGCACCGGAACCGGAAAGACGCTCGCCATCCGGTCCATCGCCGAGACGATCCTCGGGGCGCCGCTCAAGGTCGGCGTGGTGAACCGCGAGCGCGAGGCGACGCCCGAGACGCCCACGTGGAACGTCGTGATCGTCACGACCGGCATCGCGCGCCGCTGGTTCGAGGACGGCCTCATCACGGCCAGGGACACGCTGGTGGTGGACGAGATTCATCAGACGTCGGCCGAGATGGAGCTGTGCCTGGCGCTGGGGAAACGGGCACGCTGCCGCTTCATCTGGCTCTCGGCCACCGTGGACCCGAGCGTCTACGCCCGCTACCTCGACTCGGCGGAGGTGCTCGAGACGCGGGCGTTCGACCCGGCCAAGGCCGCGAAGGTCGAGGTGATGGCGCTCCAGCCGCTCGAGTTCCTGAGCGAACGGTTCGTGCGGCGCCTGATCCGGGAGCGGCGCGGGGCGGCGGTGTTCGTCCCCACCCGCGCCGAGGTCGAGGTGATCGCCCGCGAGCTGGGCGACCGCTGGCAGGCGCTCACGACCGCGTTCTACCACGGCGGTGAGCCCATCCGCGTCATCCGGCCGTTCCTGGACGGCGAAGTGCGGCGGCCGTTTCTCCTGGCCATGACCGCGGCCGGCCAGTCGGCCCTGAACATCCACGGACTCGACACGGTGGTGGTGTACGACGCCCGCTACGCCAACGTGGTGGACCACGGCCGCAACGTGCTCACCCGGCTGTACCTCGGCGCCAACGAGATCCTCCAGATGGCGGGGCGCGTGCACGGCCGGGTCGAGGGCGGCGAGGTCTATCTGTTGAGCGACCGCGACCTGGACTTCGAGACGCTCCGGCCCGGCCCGCCCGAGTTCCAGCTCGCGGGCGACGCCGAGCGGGTGGCCATCACGTGCGCCGCGATCGGTGTGGACGCCCGCGATCTGGACCTCCCGGTGCCGCTCGACCGCCGGGCCTACCGCGAGGCGGTGGAGCTGCTCACCGAGCGCGGGCTCATCGAGCGTGGCCGGCTCACGAGCTACGGGCGCGAGGTCGAGGCGATGCCCGTGGAGCGGCCGTGGGGCGAGCTGCTGGTGCACGCGGACGCGGACCTGATTCCGTTCGTCGCCGTCACGGCGAACATCGAGTCGCTCCACCGCATGACGCGCGACGAGCGGGACCTGCGCGGGCTCGTGGTCGCGGGCAGCGACCACCTCACGGCGTGCAACGTGTACGCCGAGGCGGTGAACAAGCACGGGTACCTGGGCCAGGTGTACGGCCTGCCGCGCCACCTGTTCGCCGAGACCGTCGATGCGTGGGCCGAGGGCCGCGGCGTCCTGGTCAAGGCGATCGAGGACGTGGCGCTCGGTACGGCGTCGGTGTACCGCCAGCTCGAGCTGCCTCTGCCGGGGCGGCTGCCCTACGCGGGCGAGAAGGCCCGTGCGCGCTTCGCCGATCTGGTGGCGCGCATCATGCCGTTCGATCTCGTGATCGACGAAGAGACGGCGGACGGCCGCGAGGCACGCGTGTCCAAGACCTCGGTGTGCGGCAGCTGGGGCGCGGTGGCCGGCACCCTGCGCTACTTCGCGGACCGTTTCGGCGTGCCGCGCGCCAGCATCGAAGGCACGCAGCTGCCCGAGCACGCCATCCGGCGGTACGCGCGCCGCGGGGCGCCGGAAGTCGTGTTCGAGCGCCACCGGCGGCGTGAAGGGCTGATGCTGGTCCGCACCGCAACCTACTTCGGGTTCGTGCTGGAGCGCGAGACGGAGCCGCTGCCGAGCCCGTTCCCGCCGGAGCTCGCGGCGGCCGCGCGGCGGGCGCTGGTCGAGGCCGTCCTGGCGGGCGGCACGCCGCACCCGCAGCAGGCC
>JBOHSV010000387.1:0-3380 GCA_050921735.1 Gemmatimonadales bacterium
GGCGGTGACGGGGCCACCCTCGCCCGGCTCCGCGGCGAGCTCGAGGCGGCGGAGCTGCGCCAGCGGGGGCTCGCGGGCGCCACGGCGGTCGACTACCGCGCCATCGCGCGCCGCAACCAGGACGCCGTCGCCATCGTGCTCGTGGAGTTCTCCGACACCGAGCGCTACAGCGCGACGGCCTTCGCGGTGGACTCGGGCGGCACCCTGGTGACCAACAAGCACGTCCTGGTGGGCCAGGATGCCACCCGCACGCCCCGGCGCATCGGGGTCGTCTTCGCCGGCAGCCGCCAGAACTTTCCGGCGCGCCTGGTCGGCGTGTCACCCGACGCCGACCTCGGCGTGCTGCGCGTCACGGTGCGGGGCGGCGTGCCGCAGGTCGCCGGCATCGCCGCCGCGGGCGGCGCCGTCGAGCGTGGCGATCCGGTGGCGATCCTGGGCTACCCGCTGGGGTTCGACCTGCCGATGGAGCGCCGCGGCGACACGCCCGTCGCGGATCCGACGCTGACCGTCGGGACCGTGTCCAAGGTGCTGTCGCACGTCGTCCAGCTCGACGGCTACGGTGCTCCCGGCTCGTCCGGCAGTCCCGTCTTCAACCGCGACGGGCGCGTGGTGGGGGTGCTGTACGGCGGGGAGCGGGAGTCGCGGGGGAAGATTATCTACGCCGTTCCTTCCCAGCAGATCGTGGAATTGCTTCGGACGCTGAGATAAAAAGCGTTACGCGTTGCGCGTTGCGCGTTATCGCAGGATCCATCTCGCCGCCGCCCGCTGCATCAACGGCTGGCCGTGCCACGCGCACAGCACGGGAGCGGTGCCGGGGATTTGCGCGGCCAGTCGGGGATGGCCGAAGAGCACGACCAGCGCGGCGCGCGGGGCCAGGCGCTCGAGAGCGCGGAGGGTGCGAGGGCCGAGATTCGCGCGACCTTTCCGCGATCGCGGCTCTGAATAGAGGGCGAGGATCCGTTGCACGTTGCCCGTTTCACGTTGCACAATGGGCACTCCCGCGTCCCGCAGGGTCGCGGCGAAGATATCGCGCGGCCCCACCGTATACGGACCGCCCACGTCATCATCCACGATCGGGACCTCGAAGGGGCCGGCGAGCTTGGGCGGCTCGCCGCGCACCGTGTGGAGCGATCGGCCGGCGAGGCCGTCGGCGAATGCCTGGTGCGCCGCGGCGTCGAACTCGGCCGGGGCGACATCCGCCCGGCCCCACGTCGCCACGGCGCGTTCGTAGCGCGCCAGCGCCTCATCCGCCCGGGCGACGGGCAGCGCCTTCCCCACCGCGCGATCCAGCGCCGCGATCACGCTGCCGAAGTCTCTCGGGTACAGCAGGACATCGCACCCCGCCGCCACCGCGGCCACGGTCGCGCCCGTCTCGGCGTGAGCGGCGAGCGCGCCGGCCATGATCAGCGCGTCGGTGACGACGAGGCCATCGAAGCGCAGGTCGTCGCGCAGGTAGCCCAGGATCTCCGGCGCGAACGTCGCCGCGCGACCACCCGGCGACCACGCCGGGTACGCGACGTGCGCGCTCATCACGCTGCCCACCCCCGCGCCCACCGCCTGCGCGAACGGCGCGGCGTCCACGCGCCGCAGTACCTGGGCCGCCGCGGGCACCACGGGGAGCGCCTCGTGCGAGTCGATAGTGGTGCGGCCGTGGCCGGGATAGTGCTTGGCGCATGCCAGGACGCCGTGCTCCTGCGAGCCGCACACGTAGGCGGCGGCGTGCGCCCCGACGCGCGCGGGGTCCGCGCCGAACGCGCGGGTCTGCACGATGGGATTGCTGGGTTCGACGTCCAGGTCGCACACCGGGGCGAAGTTCCAGTTGACCCCGACGGCGCGCGCTTCCAGGGCCGTGATGAGCGCCACCGCATGCGTCGCGTCGAGATCGTTCACGTAGCCCAGGGCGCCGAGCGTCGGCAGGTCGGTGAGTCCGGCGATCTGCTGGGCGGCGCCGCGCTCGAGGTCGGCGCCGATGAGCAGGGGCCGGCCCGCCTGCTCGCGCAGGCCCCGGGTCAGCGCCGTCACGGCCTCGCGCGTGGCGCCGAACAGAATGAACCCGCCCACGCCCGCCCGGAGCGCGGCGTCGATCTTCGGGCGCTCGTGCGCGAACCCGGTGCGGCGGCGCCAGCGCAGCGAAGGAAAGACGAGACGGGCGAGCGACGCGGTCATGCGGGCGTGACGTGCCCCAGGATGCGCGGCCCGCGGGCGCCGGTGGCCCCGGGCAGATTTCCGGGGCGCCCGGCCAGGGTGAGGTGGCCGAAGAACGCGAAGGCGAGCGCCTCCTTGGCCTCGCCCTCGAAGAACAGGTCGTCGAATCCCACCACGCGCCGGGGACGGACGCGCGTCGCGAGCCGCTCCACCAGCGCCGGGTTCCTCGCGCCGCCGCCCGAGATCACGAGCTCGGCGTCCGGGGCGGCCGGGGTCCACCGCTCGATGGCGCGCCCGATGGTCTCGGCGGTCAGCGCCGTCGCCGTCGCCACGCAATCGTTGTCCGACCCTCCCCTCCCCCGCACCAGCTCGATCAGCCGGTCGGCGAACGCGATGCCGAAGCGCTCGCGCCCCGTGCTCTTGGGCGGCGCCTGGCCGAAGTACGGATCGGCCAGCAGCGCGTCCAGCACCTTGGCGGCGGGCTTCCCCCGGCGCGCGCGCTCCCCGTCCACGTCGTAGGGCGCGTCGGGGTCCACGCGACGGGTCACGGCATCGATCACCGCGACGCCCGGCCCGGTGTCGAACGCCAGCGCGCCGTCCATGACGCCGCGGCGCGGCACCCACGTGACGTTCGCCATGCCGCCGAGATTGAGCAGCAGGCGTCCCCGCTCGGGGTGGCCGAACAGCATGACGTCCGCCAGCGGGACGAGCGGCGCCCCCTGCCCGCCGGCGGCGACGTCGCGCGAGCGGAAGTCGCTCACCACGCGCACGCCGAGCCGCTCGGCGATCACCGCCGGGTCGCCGAGCTGGAGCGTGGCGCGGCCCGGCTCGTGCCAGATGGTCTGGCCGTGGGAGGCGACGAACGACAGGTCTCTGGGCGCCGCCCCGGCCTGCGCCAGGAGCTCGAGCACGGTGCCCGCGAACCGCTCGCCCAGGGCCACGTGCAGGAGAGCGAGATCGCGGGCGCCGCCGCGCGCGATCGCGTCGATGATGGCGCCGCGCTCCGCCGAGCTGTACGGCTCCTGGCGGAACGCCTGGAGGGCGACGTCGAGCGGGTCGTCGGTGATGCGCACGAGGGCCGTGGCCACGCCGTCCAGCGACGTGCCGGACATCACGCCGACGGCGAGCGTCGAGGTCACCGCGGCACGCCCGGCGGCGGGTCGCCGACGACCTTGCGCACGAAGCCACCCGCCGCGACGAGCCGCCGCCGCGCCTCGTCCTTGTCCCGGCCGCCC
>JBOHSV010000388.1:0-7910 GCA_050921735.1 Gemmatimonadales bacterium
CCCCGCGAGCGTCGTCGCGCCCTGCTCGCGGCCGCGTACGATTCGGCGGGCGGGTTCTTCTACGATGTCCGGTGGGCGAGCGGGGAGCGCGTGACGGACCGCCCGACGCTCGCGGCCGCCGCGCCGCTGTACTTCGGCTTGGCGACGCCGGCGCAGGGCGGGGCGGTGGCCGCGCGCCTCGAGCGGGAGTTTCTGAAGCCGGGCGGATTCGTCACCACCCTGATCGCGTCCGGGCAGCAGTGGGACGCGCCCAACGGATGGCCGCCACTCCAGTGGCTGGCGATCGAGGGAGTTCGACGGTATGGCCGCGCGGACCTGGCCGACACCGCCGCCGCCCGATGGCTCGCCCTCAACCGGCGTACCTATCGGGCCACCGGGAAGATGATGGAGAAGTACGATGTGGTGGATCTACGGCGGCGAGCCGGCGGCGGGGAGTATCCGACTCAGGATGGCTTCGGGTGGGCCAACGGCGTGGCGCTGGCGCTGGCCGCCCGGAACGCTCCCTAGTCGCGCTTCAGATACACGGTGGGTGCGCTGGTCCCCAACCGCGGCTGGTTGACCGGGGCTTCGATCCGGCCGAGCGGCCGCCCGTGCGCGTCGTGCAGGCAGTAGTCGCGCCGCGCGGCTTCGGCCGCACGCTCCGCGGGGCCTGAAGCCGGGCAGGTTCCGGTATGGATTGGGCTCATCGTCGCCTCTCAGCCTGTCTCTGCACCATGAGATGCGTCAACGAGCCAAAAGGTTGCGTCCACGCTTCAACGTGGGACGCCCGCAGACGCAGTCCAGGCACCCGTGCTCGACGCAGGTTCCGCAGGCCCGCACCAGCTGCCGGCGCAGCGCCTCGCGGGCGCGGTGGACCCGGACGCCCGCGTTATTGACGGTGATCCCCGTTTCGCGCGCGAAGCTCGCCGGCGTCGCCCCGTCCAGGTCCACCCGCCGGATCGCCGTCGCGTACTCGGTCTTGAGGGTGCCGAGCAGGTCGCTCACGCAGCCGCACACCGCGGCGCGCAGCTCCTCGTCCGGCGGGGGTTCGTCTTCCTGCGCCATGCCCGCCACCCGCTCCAGGGCCCGCGCCTCGGCGGCGCGCCGGCGATGGCGGTCGACCAACGCGTTGCGCAGCAGGCGGTAGAACCACGCGACCGCCGACTCCTCCTCCCGGACAGTCTCGGCGCGTTCCAACGCGCGCGCGAAGCCGTCCTGCAGGATGTCTTCCGCCTCCTCGCGTGACGCGACACGGCGTTCCAGGAACGCGAGGAACCGCCGGTGGTTCTCCACCAGCCCCCGAAGCACGTCTGGCGCCTCCGCGCTGCGCTCGATCGTGTCCACTGCGCGGGACGATACGGGCCGCGCGCCCGCACGTCCAGGCGCGGGGACCCCGGCGGCGCCCGGCGTCACGCGCTGCAACCGCACTCGCAGGTCTCGCAGTCGCACGCCTCATCGCAGCCGCAGGCGCAACCCGTCGGGTTCTCACGAGTGTCCATGGGTTTCCTCCCAATGATGGTGAATGTTGCCTGACCACCGCCCCGGTGGTCCCAGGGCCGGTTCCCACACTCCTGCTGACGCGCGACCCCCGCCTGGCTTACACCTTCAGCCGCTCGCACCCGTATAGCGACGGAGCGCGGTACGCCACAGGAGCCGGGCCAGGAGCAGGGCCGCCGTCCCGACGGCCGCGGCGCCAACGCCGATTTCGGGCCCCAGGCGACCGGTGAGCGCCGAGGCCGGAATCGTGGTGGTCCAGGCGATGGGGATGAAGTAGACGAACAGCAAGCGCAGGGCGCCCGGGTACGCCGACACCGGGTAGCGCGCGCCCTCGAACACCGCGTCGAACAGCACGGACAGGTTCTCCACCGACACGAACCAGAACGCGAGACTCATCAGCGCCACCCACAGCGAGTACACCACGACGCCGGCGGACGCGAGGGCCAGCAGGAAGGCGCCCAGCGCCAGCGGCGACGGGGTCTCGCCGAGCCGCACCAGGGCGTAGGCGGCGAGGCCCAGACCCAGCGCGACGTCCACCAGTCGCCACAGGTCGAGCCGCCGGAACGAGACGAACGCCTGAGCATCCACGGGCCGGGCGAGCACGAGGTCGAGCCGGCCGCTGCGCACCTCGTCGGCCAGCTGGCCGATCCCCGGCCGCAGCACCGCCTCGATGACGCCCGAGAGCGCGTTGAAGACGCCCAGCAGGACCACCACCTCCCAGAAGTCCCAGCCGCCCAGCCGCTCGGTGTGGCGGAAGAACAGCGCGAGCGTCAGCAGGGCGGTGCCGAGGTAGAACAGCGTCCCCAGAATGCTGGCGAAGAAGTTGGCGCGGTACTGCAGCTCCTCGGCGAGGTTGAGCCGCCACAGGGCGGCGAGCACCGCCGCCCTCATCCGCCCACCGCCCCGTAGCGCTTGAGCCCGCGCACCCACGCCAGCCGGTACGCGCCGAACCAGACGAGCAGCCAGACGAGCTGGCCCGCGAAGCCGCGCACCAGGGCCTCGTCCGTGGCCGCGGCGCCGGTCAACAGCTCCACCGGGAACGCGAGCATGTAGGGAAACCAGAGCACGCCGGCGACCCCGGCGACGACCGGCGGCAACAGCGCCAGCGGGGCGATCCGACCCGCGAGGAACAGCGACGCGCCCGCGTGCAGCTCCATGAGGGCGGTGGCCCGCGTGGTCCAGAACGCGGTGAGGCCGGTGGCGTAACTGATGAAAAACCGCATGGCGGCGGCCAGCGCCACCGCAACGGCGGTGAGGGCCCAGCGCCCGGGATCGACGGGGAGCCGCACGGCGGGCCACACGGCCGCGACCAGGAGCCAGACGACGATGATCGTGGCGCCGCTGCGCGCTTTGTAGGCGAGGTTGTCGGCCACCGCCTCGTGCACGGGGTTGAGCGGCCGCGCCAGCCGGAAGTTGAGCTCGCCCTCGCGGATCCAGCGGTCGAGGTACCACGAGTCCCAGGCGATGGTGAGCTGGTTGACCAGCATGACCGCGAAGAAGTACTGCGCGAAATCCGCCCGCCCGTAGCCGGCCACCTCGCCCGCGCCGGCGATGGCCCACCAGATGCCCAGCGCGATGGCCGGCTCCATCACGCCCCACAGCAGCCACAGGAAGATCGCGGCGCGGTACTGGAGGTCCACGAGCCAGGCGTTGCGGATCAGCGCGCCGTAGCGCCACGCCCACGCCCGGAGGCCGCTCACGGCGCGCCCTCCCCCGCGCCCTCGGCCTCGGCGAACGCGTGCCGGATGATGTCCTCGATGGGGGGGTCCTCGATCGAGAGGTCGAGCACGGGCAGCGTGGCCAGCAGCCGCGCGCTGGTTGCGGCCGCCGCTTCGCGCGGCACCTCCAGCACGGCGTTGGGCAGGCGAAAGCTGCGCAGCTCGCCGAATGCGGCGAGCGCCTGGGCCGTGACCCCGTCTCCCAGCACGAGCTCGATCCGTTTGGTCCGCGCAATGCGAGCGACCAGCGCCTCCAGCGCGCCGTCGTACAGCAGGCGTCCGCGATTGATCATCAGCACCCGCGATGCCAGCGCCGTCACGTCCTGCATGTAGTGCGACGTGAGCAGCACCGTCGCGCCGTGGCGGTCGCGGTAGGCCGCGAGAAAGCGGCGGATCGCTTCCTGGGCCGTGACGTCGAGCCCCAGCGTGGGCTCATCGAGGAACAGGATCGGCGGCCGGTGCAGCAGCGAAGCGCACAACTCGCACTTCATCCGCTCGCCCAGCGAGAGCTGGCGGACGGGCTTGTCGAGGACCTCCCCGAGCCCGAGCAGGTCCACCAGCTCCGCCAGGCGCGCCCCGTACTCGGCCTCGGGAACGTCGTAGATCGCCCGGTTGAGCTGGAACGTCTCCTCGGGGGGCAGGTCCCACACGAGCTGCTGGCGATTGCCCAGGACGAGCGCGATGCGGCGCTTGAACGCGGCCCCACCGGTCCACGGGTCGAACCCGGCGACGGTCACGCGGCCGCCGGAGGGGTACAGCAGCCCCGCCAGCATCTTGAGGGTGGTGGTCTTGCCGGCCCCGTTGGGTCCCAGGAAGGCGACGATCTCGCCGGGTTCGATGGCGAACCCGACGTCCCGCACGGCGTGGACGTCGCGGTACCGGGGCCGGACCAGGGCCCGGAGCGCGCCCCTGAGGCCGGGGTCGCGCACCTTGACCTGGAACGTCTTGGACAGGCGGTCGGCGGTGATGGCGGGAGGCATCCGGGAGGAATATGTTGCGGGCTCCCGTGAAGCGGTACGTCGTCCCTCCCTCGTTGCGCCGGCTCGCGCGCGACATCGTCGGCTGGCGGCCCCTGCGGCCCGAGAAGGCCATCTCCGCGGAGCGGTTGGAGCGCGGCCTGGCCGTGCTCCGGGCCGACGGCGTCGCGACGCAGGTCATGACCGCGCTCGTGACCAGCCCGTTCCTCGTCGCCTTCGCGCTGAGCCTGGGCGCGTCCAACCTGACCATCGGGCTGCTGGTCGCGTTGCCGCCCGTGAGTCAGATACTGCAGCTCCCGGCCGTGGGCCTGGTGGACTACGCCATGTTGCGGAAGGCGCTCGCGGTATACGCCGCGGCCTTCGGGCGGCTCTGCCTGCTCGCCGCCGGGCCGCTCGTGCTCGTGGCGCCGCCGGGATGGCGCCTCCCGGTCCTGGGGCTGGCGCTCGCCATCCACTACGCCGCGAGCGGGCTCGTGGGCTGCGCCTACAACCCCTGGATCCGGGACCTCATCCCGACCGACCGCCGCTCGGGCTACCTCGGCAGGCGGCTGGCCGTGGCGACCGCCGTGGCCATCGCGGTGAGTCTGGCCGCCGCGTACAGCATCACGTGGTACCGTCGTGGCGGCGGCGCGCCGCTCACCGCGCACGCCGCCGTGTTCGCCCTGGGCGCGTTGGCCGGTCTCGTGGGGGTGGTGCTGCTCAGCCGGGTCCCGGAACCCGCCATGCGGCCACTCCGCCGCCGCCCGCTGCGCGACGTGCTCATCGTCCCGCTGCGAGACGCGGGGTTCCGGGCCCTGCTGGCGTTCCTCGCGGCCTGGAACTTCGCCGCCACCATGGCGAGCCCGTTCTTCGCCGTGTACATGCTCCAGGTGATGCACCTGCCGATGGCCACGGTGGTCGCCCTGACGGTCGTGAGTCAGCTCGCCACCGTGCTGTTCTACCGGGTGTGGGGGGTGCTGGCGGACCGCTACGGGAATCGGCCCGTCCTGCAATTCTCGGGGCCGCTGTTCATGGCCAGCCTGCTGCTCTGGCCGTTTACCATGACGCCCGACGCCACCGCGCTCACGATGCCGCTGCTCGTGACGATTCACCTGCTGGTGGGGATCTCGACCGCGGGCGTGACGCTGTGTACGAGCGCCATCGCCCTCAAGAACGCGGCGCCGGGGTACGCCACGGCCTACCTGGCGACCAACGCCCTGGTCGCCGGCGCCGCCGCCATCGTGGCGCCGCTGGTGGGGGGCCTCAGCGCCGACTTCCTGGCCACCCAGCAGGTCAGCGTTATCCTGCGATGGGTCTCGACGCTGGGGCAGGGCGAGTCGCTCGACGTTCCCGCCCTCGAGCTGGGCGGGCTGGACTTCCTGTTCCTCGGCGCGTTCTTCGTGGGACTGTACGCCATGCACCGTCTGGCACTCGTACGCGAGGAAGGGGTGGTGGTGCCGCGCATCGCCGCACCGGCGCTGTACGCCGAGGTGGGCAAGGCGCTCGCGGAAATGTCGGCGCTGCCGGGCCTGCGGCAGTTGACCACGTTCCCCTACGGCCTGCTGCGGTTCGTGCGGGAGCGCCGGCGGCGGCCGCGGAGCTGATCGGCCGTGGCGGCCATCCCCGACCTCCCGCTCATCGCGCGTGCCCGGGGTTTCGAGCAGCGCGTGGCGGTCGTGGCCCCGGAAGGCACGTTCACGTACGGCGACCTGCTTGGGGTGTCGGGCCGGGTCGCCGCCCACCTGCTCGACGGACGCGATGACCTGCGTGAAGAGCGCGTCGCGTTTCTCGCGCCGGCGGGTTGGCACTACGTCGGGACCCAGTGGGGGATCTGGCGGGCCGGTGGCGTGGCGGTCCCGCTCGCGGTTTCGCACCCACCGGCGGAGCTGGACTACGTTATCCGGGACGCCGACGCGGACATCGTGGTCGCGCATCCCGATCTCGTCGAGCGGTTGCGCGATCTCCCTGCTGTCGCCCGGCGACCGCTCCTCACCACGGCTCACCTGCTGCGCCCGACCGCCCGACCGCCGATCCAACCGGCCGCCGGGGAGGGTGCGGCGGAAGCGCGGCGCGCGATGATCATCTACACCAGCGGCACGACGGGAAAGCCCAAAGGCGTCGTGACGACCCACGCCACCATCCGGGCGCAGGTCGAGTCACTCGTCGCCGCGTGGGAGTGGAGCGCGGACGACCGCATTCTCTTGGTCCTGCCGTTGCACCACGTGCACGGGATCATCAACGTGCTCACGTGCGCGCTGTGGTCGGGCGCCGCGTGCGAGATCCTGCCTGCGTTCGACGCGGAGGCGACCTGGGACCGGATGGCCGTCGGCGGATTGACGCTGTTCATGGCCGTGCCAACCATCTACCGCCGCTTGATCGCGGCGTGGGACGCGGCACCCCAGGAGCGCCGCCGCCGCTGGTCGGACGGAGCCCGTGGGCTGCGCCTCGTCGTCTCGGGATCGGCCGCCCTGCCGGTCGCCACGCTCGAGCGGTGGCGCGACATCACGGGCCATACGCTGCTGGAGCGCTACGGCATGACCGAGATCGGTATGGCGCTCTCGAATCCCGTGCACGGCGAGCGCCGCCCCGGGTTTGTGGGCACGCCGCTGCCGGGCGTGGAGGTTCGGCTGGTGGACGACGCCGGCCGCCCAGTGGCGCCCGGGACACCGGGGGAGATCGAGGTCCGCGGGCCCGGCGTGTTTCTCGAGTACTGGCGCCGGCCCGACGAGACCGCGGGCGCGTTCCGCGACGGCTGGTTCCGCACGGGCGACGTGGCCGTGGTCGAGGGGGGGCCGTACTGCATCCTCGGCCGGCGCAGCGTGGACATCATCAAGACCGGCGGCTACAAAGTCTCGGCCCTCGAGATCGAGGAGGTGCTGCGCACCCATCCGGCAGTGGCCGAATGCGCCGTCGTGGGCGTGCCGGACGAGGAGTGGGGCGAGCGGGTCTGCGCGGCCGTGGAGCTGCGCGTGGGAGACCTGACGCTCGCGCAACTCCAGGGCTGGGCGCGGGAGCGACTGGCGCCCTACAAGGTGCCGCGCGCCCTGGTGTGCGTCACGGCCCTGCCAAGGAACGCGATGGGGAAGGTGGTCAAACCCGACGTCATCGCCTTGTTTCGCGAGTGAACTAGCCGCGGCTTCAGCCGCGAACCAGGGGCGGCCGCCCGATCGGTCGCAGCTCCTGCACCGTCTTCGCCAGGGCCAGGACGCTTTCTTCTCCCTGCGGCCGCCCGACGACCTGAAGCCCCACCGGGAGCCCGGCCGCATCGCGCCCGGCGGGGACGGAGGCAACGGGCAGCCCGGTGAGACTCAAGACGAACGTCGGGGCGATCCAGTCCACGTAGGTCTCCATCGTCCGTCCCGCGATCGTCGCGGGGTAGTTCTGCTCCACCGGGAACGGCGGGACCGCCATGCAGGGTGTGAGCAGGTGGTCGAACCGCTCGAAAAATTCGCGGAACCGGTGCCACACGCGGCCGCGCACCACCTCGGCGTCGGCGATCTCTTTGGTGCCGCTCGCGAGTCCCGCGCGGATGTTGTTCGCGACATTCACCCCCAGCTGCTCGAGCCGGTCGAGCCGGGGGTGCATCCAGGCCAGGAACCAGAGTCCGCGCAGCGCGAGGAACGCCGGCCGGGCGAACGACAGGTCGAAGTCCACGGGCTCGACCGTCGCGCCGGCGTCGGCGAGCGCGAGCGCGGCGTCGCGGCACACGCGCTCGATGTCGGGGTCCACGCCGATCCCGGCGATGTCCGCGCAGTACGCC
>JBOHSV010000389.1:0-5596 GCA_050921735.1 Gemmatimonadales bacterium
GCGTGCTGGTGGTCGTCCCGTCGCGCGACGCCGCGATCACCGTCGCCAACCTGCGGGCGCCCGAGCACCTCGAGCTGCTGGTCGAGAACCCGTGGGAGCTGGTGGAGGGGGTGCGCCATGCCGGCGCGATCTTCGTGGGTCGCCATGCGCCCGAGCCGGTGGGGGATTACCTCGCCGGCCCGTCGCACGTGTTGCCCACGGCCGGAGCGGCCCGATATGTTTCGCCGTTGGGCGTGTACGACTTCGTGAAGCGCATCAGCGTGATCGGGTACTCCCGCGACAGGCTCGCCGCCGACGCGCCGCACATCGTGGCCCTGGCCGAGGCGGAGGGGCTGTACGGGCACGCGGAAGCGGTCCGGGTCCGGCTGGAGGGCGACGGGTGAGCGCGCTCCCCGCCGAAGCCCGCTGCACGCACCGTGCCCCGCTGCGGCGCGAGAGTCGCCGGCGGCTGGCCCTCGTGCTCGGGATCACCGCGGCCGTGATGGTGGTGGAGGCGGTGGGCGGGTGGATCGCGGGCTCCCTGGCGCTCCTGGCCGACGCCGGACACATGCTCGCCGACGTCTCGGCCATCGGGCTCGCGCTCCTGGTATCACACCTGGCGCTGCGCCCGGCCACGCCGCGGCGCTCCTTCGGCCTGCTGCGGCTCGAGATCCTGGCGGCCCTGGTCAACGGCGCCCTCCTGATCGCCATCGCGATCGGCATCGCGACCGAGGCGGTGGACCGGTTCGGGACGCCGCGACCGGTGAACGGTGGGCTGCTGCTCGCCGTGGCGAGCGCGGGACTCGCCGCGAACGCCGTGGGCGCCGCCATTCTGCATCGCGGTCACGGCCACTCGCTCAACCAGCGCGGCGCGTACCTGCACGTGGTGAGCGATCTGCTGGGCTCGGTCGGCGCGCTCACCGCCGGCGCCGTGATTCTCCTGACGGGGTGGACGGCGGCGGACGCGCTGGTGTCGCTGCTCATCGCCGGCCTGATCCTCGCCGGGGCGTGGCGCCTCGTGAAAGAGAGCACCGACATCCTGCTGGAGGCGACGCCGGCCCACATTTCGATGTCGGACGTGCACGAGCGGGTGGCCTCGGTCCCGGGGGTCGCCTCGGTGCACGACCTGCACGTCTGGACCGTGACGAGCGGGGTGGTGGCGATGAGCGGTCACCTCGTGGTCCGCGATCCGGCCGACCACCAGCGGGTGCTCGAGACGGTCCAGGGCCGCCTGGACGACCTGGGGATCGGCCACGTGACGGTGCAGATCGAGCGGGATCAGACGTGCGCATGACCGCCCATTGCCGCGACAGGCCGCCCGCGTAGGTTCCACTTGACTTTCCCCGGACCCGCTCATGCCCGACCGGCCCTGGTACCCGTCCTACGATCCCGGCGTCCCGCGCGAGGTGCGGTTCGACGACCTCCCGCTTCCGGAGTTCCTCGAGCGCGCGGCGGCGAGCCACCCCGACGCCACGGCGCTCGTCTTCCTGAACGGCCGGCTCAGCTATCGCGAGCTCAAGGACCATGCGGACCGCCTCGCCACCGCCCTCGCGGGCCTGGGCGTCGGGAAGGACAGCCGGGTCGCGATTCAGCTGCCGAACCTCCCGCAGACCGTCATCGCGTTCTACGCCACGGTGCGGCTCGGGGCGCAGGTGGTGCTCACCAATCCGCTGTACACCACGCCGGAAATCGAGCATCAGTGGAACGACGCGGGGTGCACGGTGGCGGTGGTGGCCGACTTCATCTACGACCAGAAGATCAAGGACCACCGCGGCCGGCTGCCGATCCGCTCGTACGTGATCGCCTCGATCCTGGAGTACCTGCGCTTCCCGCTCAACCTGCTCGCGCCGCTCAAGCTGAAGCGCCAGAAGCCGCACCCGGCCATCGCGAAGGTCGCGCCGGGGCCCGGCATTCACTTCTTCAAGGACCTGGTGGCGCGGACGGAGCCCAATCCCCCGGCGGTGAAGGTGGGGATGGACGAGGTGGCCGTGCTCCAGTACACGGGCGGCACGACGGGGGTCTCCAAGGGCGCGATGCTCACGCACCGCAACCTCTCCTACAACGTGCAGCAGGCCCAGGCCTGGCTGCCCGGGCTGCGCGAGGGGGAGGAAGTGATGCTCACCGCGCTCCCGATCTTCCACGTGTTCGGGCTGACGGTGTGCATGAATCTCCCGGCCCGCATCGCCGCGACGATGGTGCTGCTCCCCAACCCCCGCGACATCCCGATGCTCGTCAAGGCCATCGAGAAGCATCGCGTGACGATCGCGCCGCTCGTGCCGGCCCTGTTCAACGCGATCAACCAGTTCCCGGGCGTGGACCGGCGCGATCTGTCGAGCGTGCGGGTCTGCGTCTCGGGCTCCGCCCCGCTGTCGGTGGACGTGCAGGAGCGCTTCGAGGCGCTGACCGGCGGCAAGATCTGCGAGGGCTTCGGGCTCACCGAGACGTCGCCGGTGACGCACATCAACCCGCTCCAGGGGCGGCGGAAGATCGGCACGATCGGCGTCCCGATCTGTAGCACCGACTGTCGTATCGTGGATATCGAAAGCGGGACCCGCGACCTGCCCGCGGGCGAGGAAGGCGAGCTGCTGATCAAGGGCCCGCAGGTGATGCGGGGCTACTGGAACAAGCCGGAGGAGACGGCGAACGTGCTGCGCGACGGCTGGCTCTACACGGGCGACCTGGCCGTGATGGACACGGACGGTTTTTTCAAGATCGTGGGCCGTAAGAAGGAAATGATCGACGCCAGCGGGTACAAGGTCTATCCGGACGAGGTGGACCGCGCGCTCATGAGCCACCCCGCGGTGCTCGAGGCCGCGACGATCGGGGTGCCCGATCCCAAGCGGGGGGAGACGGTGAAGTCGTTCGTCGTGCTCCGGCCCGGCCAGCGTGCCACGGTCGAGGACCTCATCGCCCACTGCCGGGCCAGCCTGGCCCCCTACAAGGTCCCGAAGGAGCTCGAATTCCGGGATGAGCTGCCCAAGAGCGCGGCGCTCAAGATCCTGCGGCGGGAGTTGCGGGAGGAGGAGCTGAGGAAGCGGAAGGTGGGATAGAGGGGTCCGCCCCCGTCCGCCCCCGTCCGCCCTTGTCCGCCCCTGTCCGCCCTTCTATACTGCGCCCCCGCGCCATGACCGCCATCCGCAACATCGCCATCATCGCCCACGTCGATCATGGGAAGACCACGCTGGTGGACCAGATGCTCCGCCAGTCGGGGGTGTTCCGCGCCAACCAGCAGGTAGACGAGCGCGTGATGGACTCGAACCCGCTCGAGCGGAAACGGGGGATCACGATCCTCTCCAAGAACACGTCCGTACGCTGGAATGACACGAAGATCAACATCGTGGACACGCCGGGTCACGCGGACTTCGGCGGCGAGGTGGAGCGCATCCTCCGGATGGTGGACGGGTTTCTGCTGCTGGTGGATGCCGCCGAGGGGCCCATGCCCCAGACGCGGTTCGTGGCCGGGAAGGCGCTGGCGCTGGGCCTGCGGCCCATCGTGCTGATCAACAAGACCGACCGGCAGGACGCGGAGCCCCTGCGGGTGCACGACGAGGTGCTCGAGCTGTTCATGGATCTCGAGGCGAGCCCGGAGCAGTTCAACTGCCCGTTTCTCTACGGCTCGAGCCGGTTCGGCACGGCGACGCTGGATCTCGCGGCGCCGGGCAGGGACCTCACCCCCCTGTTCGAGACGATCCTGGCGCACGTGCCGGCGCCCGCGGGGGATGCCCGCGGCCCGCTCCAGATGCTCATCTCGACGCTCGACTATTCCTCCTATATCGGGCGGATCGGGATCGGGCGGATCGAGCGGGGCCGGGTGCGGGTGGGGGATACGGTCGCGTTGCTGCCGCTCGGCGAGCCGGGTCCCGTGGGCGACGGCCCGTACGAGCAAGCGCGGGTGGTGAAGCTGTTCGCGTTCGAGGGGCTGGAGCGGGCCGAGGTGCCGGAGGCCGCCGCGGGCGAGATCGTGGCGCTCGCCGGCGTGGCCGGCGTGGAGATCGGGAAGACCGTCACGGCGCCCGACCATCTCGACCGGCTGGCCGGCATCGCCGTGGAGGAGCCCACCATCTCGGTGGACATCCTGGTGAACAGCTCGCCATTCGCCGGTCGCGAGGGGAAGTTCGTGACCGGCCGCCAGCTGCGCGAGCGGCTGTACCGGGAGCTGGAGCGCAACGTCGCGCTGCGGGTGGAGGACACCGACACGCCGTACGCCTTCACGGTGTCGGGGCGGGGTGAGCTGCACCTGGGCATCCTGATGGAGACGATGCGCCGGGAGGGGTTCGAGTTCCAGGTCAGCCGGCCGCGGATCATTCCGCGGGAGGGGCCGGAGGGGGAGCGGCTGGAGCCGTACGAGGAGCTGCTGGTGGACTGCCCGGAGGGGTACGTGGGGGTGGTGATGGAGAAACTCGGGCCCCGCCGGGCGACTCTTCTGGACATGAAGAACCCCGGGCTGGGGATGGTCCGGATGCGGTTCAGCGTGCCGGCGCGGGGGCTGTTGGGGTACCGGTCGGAGTACCTGACCGACACGCGGGGCACCGGGATCATGCACCACCGCTTTCTGAAATACGGTCCCTGGGCGGGGCCGATCTCGGGGCGGAGCCGGGGAGTGCTGGTGGCGGACCGGGAGGGGGTGGCGGTGGCGTACGCGCTGTTTAACCTACAGGAGCGCGCGGTGATGTTCGTCCGACCGGGGGAGCCGGTGTACGAGGGGATGATCGTGGGGGAGCACGTGCGGCCGGGCGATCTGGATGTGAACGCGACGCGCGAGAAGAAGCTGACGAACATCCGGACGACAGCGGCGGACGAGATGATCGCGCTGGAGCCGCCGCGGGCGGTGACGCTAGAGCTGGCGCTGGAGTACATCGAGGACGACGAGCTGATCGAGGTGACGCCGTCGTCGGTGAGACTGCGCAAGCGCGCGCTGGGCGCGACGGAGCGGCGCAAGCAGGCCCGCGCGGAGAAGCGGGCCGAAGTCGAACCTTAACGGACCCGTTCAACCGCAACCTTCGCTGGGGGTGACGATGCTGGGCCAGGAGACGTCGGCGCGCGACTGGTCGCTGAAGCGGCGGAGCGACAGCGCTGACGAGGAGGACTTCGAGGAGTTCGAGGAAGACCGGGACCTGGACGAGGATTTCGACGACGAGCTGGAAGACGATCTGGACGAAGACGAGGAGCTCGACGAGCTGGACGACTACGACGAACTGGACGACGAGTTCGACGAGGAGGACGAGGAGGGGTTTCGCCCGCGGCGGAGCTCGCGGAAGGAGTGGGAGTGACGTTTCCCGGGCAACGGGAAACGTGCAACGAAGTGGGGCGGGGCGGTTAGGGCCCGTAGCTCAGGTGGTTAGAGCGCACGCCTGATAAGCGTGAGGTCAGTGGTTCAACTCCACTCGGGCCCACTGAATCGAACTGCGAGCCCCGCTTGGTGTTACGACACCAAGCGGGGCTCTTCATCTCACCAAACCGGAGCCATGGTGTCGATTCATGGTGTCGATTCGCTCCCTTGACCGCCTGCCGTCCCGGCATTTGGTATACCCGATGCGAATCTTGCGGGACTTCGAGGGGAGGGCCATCCGCCTCACCGACGAGCGGCGCCAGCACATCCTTGAGCGTCCTGAGCTAT
>JBOHSV010000390.1:0-2528 GCA_050921735.1 Gemmatimonadales bacterium
CTCCACCGCGGGCGCCTCGGCGGCGGCTCTCCGCACGGCCTCCGCCAGGGTAAGCGGGAGCGGCGCCCGATCCTGGGCGGCGAGCGGGGCGGCCAGCCCCAGCAGCAGCGGGATGACCGGCGACTTACTCACGGGCCAGACCCCGCAGATAGGTGTCAATGTGTGCCTCGATGAACGCATGGAAGTCGAAGTCCGTTCCGGAAACGGGGTACAGCGAGTGCTTGAAGATGAGCGCGAAGAGCAACGGACCGGCACCCGACATCGTGGCGAATCGCGGATTGACGCGCCGGAACTCCCCGGCTTCGATGCCGCGCTCGATGATGGACGACCACACGCCGAGCGCCCGGCTGGCCACCTCGGACCAGTAAAAGCGGGCGATCTCGGGGAAGTTCGCCGCCTCGGCCACGATGAGCTTGGGAATGCCCGAGAGCTTCGTGTCGCCCACGGTGCGCCACACCGTCCACACGAACTGGCGCAACAGGTCAGCGGCGCTCCCCCGGTGGGCCGCACTCACGGCCTCGGCGCGCTCCATGTTCACGACCAGGCTCCCGCGCACCACGGCCTTGAACAGCGCCGCTTTACTCGGGAAGTAGAGGTAGATGGTGCCCTTGGTGACGCCGGCGTGGCGCGCCACCTGGTCGAGCCGGGCGGCGGCGTACCCGCGCTCGACGAACACGTCGAGTGCCGCCTCGAGGATTTCCTCGGGGCGGGCCTCCTTGCGGCGGCGCCAGCGGGGGCGTTTGGGCATATCGCTCAGGAGCGAATTTACTGACTGGTAAGTAAGTAATTCTGCCCCCGGATCGTGTCAAGAGGCGCTCGGGGACGCGGTTCACTAGACTAGAGCCATGGTCGGCTCTCGGATGTATGCCCGCGGCTTGCGCCTGGCCGCGATCGCTGTCGCCGTGCTGGCCCTGGGTCGCCAGCTCGCCGGTGGGCCCTTCCCGCCGGGCACGGAGCTCCAGCTGGCCGCAGTCCGCCTCGCGACCGCCGCCGTCGCGGTCCTGGTCGCCGTTCTCGCGACCGGGAGCCGCGACATTCCCGCGATCCGGCGGCTGGCATTCCTGCTCGGCATCGGTGCCTCGGTGGGGACGCTGGGGGTGGTGCTCGTCACGCCCGCCGCCCTGTGGGAGCAGGGCGCCGTCCTGGTCGCCATTTTGTTCGGCGCGGCGCTGTTCATCCCATGGTCGTGGCGGTGGCAGGCTTCTCTCGCCGGGGTGGTGTTCTTCGGCGCGGTCGCGGCGCTGGCGTGGCTGGGTCCTGCCGGGGAAGTCCCCGGCGCCACCGCGGTGCGTGTCGCGTTCACGCTGGCTGTGCTGGGGGCGGCGAGCGTCGCGGGCGCCCGGCTGGTCGACAACGAGCGGCGGCGCGTGGCCGCCTCGGAAGCGCGCTACCGCACGACCTTCGAGCACGCCGGCGACCCGATGGCCGTGATCGACCCGGACCGCCGGGTCCGCGAGGCCAATCCGCGCCTGCTCGATTTGCTCGGGCGGACGCCGGAGGACGTGCTCGGCCGGCGGCTGCGGGAGTTCTACGTCCCGGGCGCGGAGGGCAACCCGAAACCCGGCGATCCCCCTTCGCAAGTGTTCCAAGAGGTCATGCTCGGCCACGTGCGCCGCGCGACGCGGCTCCTGACCCGCGGCGACGGTCCCACGGTCGAGGCGGAGATCACGTTCGCCCGAGCCGAGGGCCCGGCTGGACCCCTGATCCTGGCGATCTTCCGCGATCTCACGGAGCGCCGTGCCGAGGAGCGACAGCGCGGCCGCGAGCAACGGCTGGAATCGCTCACCCGGCTGGCCGGCGGGTTCGCGCATCAGTTCAACAACCTGTTGGGCGGGATCCTCACGCACGCGTCGGTGCTGCGCGAAGATCCGGCGTATGCCGCCGCCCGGGGGGAGCTGGACCAGGTCCTGGCGGCGGCGCGCCGCGGCGGCGACCTCACGAAAGAGCTGCTGCGTTTCAGCCGCCACGCCCCGATCGCCCTGCGCCCGACGACCGTCGGCGAGGTGGTCCGCAGCGTGGCCGAGCTGGCGCGCACCACCCTGCCCGAGGACACGGTCGTGGACGTCCAGACGGCGCCCGACGTGCCGGCCATGACCGCGGACCCGGACCATCTGATCCATGCCTGTCTCGAGGTGCTGCTCAATGCGCGCGACGCGATCGGCCGGCAGCCGGGCGGCCGCCTGACCATCGCCGCGGCCGCGGAGACAGTCCGCGCGCACGACCGCCAGTGGCCGGACACCGCGCCGGGGCGCTACGTCCGCCTCTCCATTTCCGATACGGGCGCCGGGATGGACGCGGCGACGCTGGAACGCGTGTTCGAGCCGTTCTTCACCACCAAGCCGATGCACCAGGCGCCGGGCCTGGGCCTGGCCCAGGTGTACCGCATCGTGCGCGACCACCACGGCACCGTGCGGATCGACAGCGCGCCCCGCCGCGGGACGACGGTCCACATCCTGATCCCCGTCTCGGCCGAGCAGCCCCAGCCCGCCCCCACCCCCGCCCCCGCCCCCGCCGCCCCCGCTCCGGCC
>JBOHSV010000391.1:0-1559 GCA_050921735.1 Gemmatimonadales bacterium
CTCACGGTCCGCGGGCAGGGCGTGCCCAGCCCGCGCAACGGGCCGCCCGGCGATCTGGTCGCGGTGCTCGAGATCGCCGAGGACCCCCGCTTCGAGCGCCACGGCGACGACCTGATTCACGACCTGCCGCTGTCGTTCAGCCAGGCCGCGCTGGGCACCGAGGTCGAGGTGCCGACCCCCGACGGCACCGCCGTGCTCAAGATCCCGGCCGGGACGCAGACCGGGACGGTGTTCCGCGTGCGCGGCCGGGGCCTGCCGCGGCTGGGCGCCGCGGGGCGCGGGGACCTCCACGTGCGGGTCCACGTGTGGACGCCGGACAAGCTCGATGCCGAGCAACAGCGGCTGTTCCGCGAGCTGGCGAAGGTCGAGGGTGAGCCACCGTCCGAAGAGGGGATCAAAAAGTTCTGGAGACAGTTCAAAGAGGTGCTGGGCGCGTGACCGACTGCATCTTCTGCAAGATCGCGGCCGGGGAGGTGCCGGCGAAGGTCGTCAAGCGCGCCGACCGGATGCTGGCGTTCCGCGACCTCAACCCGCAGGCGCCGACGCACGTGTTGATCATCCCCACCCGGCACGTGCCCTCGCTCGACGATGCGCCCGACCCGGCGCTGCTGGGGGAGCTGCTGCGGTTTGCGCGCGACGTGGCCCGGGAAGAAGGCATCGCCCAGCGGGGCTACCGCGTCGTGGTGAACACCAACGCGGACGGCGGCCAGACGGTGGCGCACCTGCACCTGCACGTGCTCGGGGGTCGCGCGATGACGTGGCCGCCGGGATAACCCCAAAGGGCGTTGCCCGTTACGCGTTGCGCGGTTAAGTTTTTGCGTCCTTCACAGTTAGGCGCCTGAATGCCGGAAGTCATCATCCACGATGACGAGAGTTTCGAGCGCGCGCTGAAGCGGTTCAAGAAAAAGTGCGAGAAGGCGGGGATTCTCTCCGACCTGCGGAAGCACCGCCACTACGAAAAGCCGAGCGAGCGGAGAAAGCGCAAGATGAACGCGGCGCGCCGCAAGAACCGGCGCCCGCGCTTCGCCTAGCCGTGGCCAGTTTGCCGGACCGGCTGCGCGCGGCGCTCAATCAGGCCCGCAAGAACCGCGACGCCGCGCGCACCCTGCTCCTCTCCACCATCCTCGCAGATCTCCGCAACCGGGAATTCGAGCTCCATCGCTCCGCGACGGACGACGACGCCGCGGACGTGCTGCGCCGCGGCGTGAAGCGCCGCCGCGAGGCGGCCGAGCAGTACGCGGCGGCCGGGCGCCAGGACCGGGCCGACGCCGAGCTGGCCGAGGGGCGGATGCTCGAGGAGTTCCTGCCCCGGGCCGCCGACGCCGG
Source organism: Gemmatimonadales bacterium (assembly GCA_050921735.1). GTDB lineage: Bacteria > Gemmatimonadota > Gemmatimonadetes > Gemmatimonadales > GWC2-71-9 > DATLXT01. The sequence continues at coordinate 1,327 of JBOHSV010000391.1, forward strand.
CGAGATCCGCGCCGCCGTGCGCGCGGCGATCGCCGGCGGCGCCGCCGACCTGGGCAAGGTCATGGCCGCCGTGATGCCGGGGTTCAAGGGACGCGCCGACGGCAAGCTGGTGAACCAGATCGTGCGCGAGGAGCTCCAGGCCGGCGTATGAGCGTGCCGGGCGGGATCGCGCCCTCCGTGCTGGAGACCCTCGAGTTCCCGGCCGCGCTGGAGCGGGTGGCGGCGCACGCCGC
>JBOHSV010000392.1:0-2169 GCA_050921735.1 Gemmatimonadales bacterium
GCGCGGGGTCGGCGCGCGGGTCGTCCAACAGCTCGGTGCCGATCGGGAGGTCAGAGTGCCGCATATCCTCCCCGGTAGTACAGCAGGGGGCGCCGGTCGGTGACGGCGCCCCCGGTGACGAGCCCGACGAACACCGTGTGATCACCGCCGGGCACGGCGGTCTGTTTCTCGCACTCGATGGTGGCCACGACCCCGTCGAGCAGCGGGAGGCCGCGCTTGCTCTCGACGTACCCGACGCCGTCGAAGCGATCCACGGCGTCCGCCGCGAAGCGGCGCGACAAGGCTTCCTGGTCGGCGGCCAGGACGTTGAGCGCGAAATGCGTCGCGGTCTGGAGCGCCCCGTGCATGTCGTGCCGGCGGTCCACGCACACCAGCAGCAGTGGGGGGTCGAGCGACACCGAGGCGACGGCGCTGGCCGTCATGCCGATGGGGCGGCCGTCCGGCGTCCGCGTCGTGAGCACCGTCACGCCGGTCGCGAAGCGGCCCAGCAGCTGCCGGAACTGGGAAGCATCGACACCGCGCATGGTCACCAGAGCAAGGCCGCGAGCACGCGGGGGGTGAGGACGGCGCGCGCCGGAACGACGTTGCCGGCGGCGCCCACGAAAAGATCCGCCAGCTCGGGCCGCCGCGCCAGCCGGCGGACCACGCGCTCGCCCAGCGGCGCCCAGCCCGTGCCAAGGCCGACCAGTCGCTCCAGCACCCACTTGCCGGAGAACTCTCGCCGGCGCGCCCGGCGGTAGGGCGCGAGCGCGGCGCGGGTGACGCAACCGCGGCGGGCGAGAACGGGCTCCAGCACGGCGGCGAGCAGCTCGGCGCCCCGCAGGGCCGAGTAAATCCCCTGGCCGGTGAACGGATCGAAGAAGTCCGCCGCATCGCCCACCAGGCAGGCGCCGTCGGCCGTCACCGGGCGCGACCGCTGAGCGAACGGCCCGGTGGCGAGCACGGGCCGCACGGGGCGGGCCGTCTCGAAGCGTCCGCAGAGACCCGGGAACCGCTCGAGCGCCCCGGGGAGGGGCGCGCGCGCCAGGCCGGGGTCCCGCCCCAACCGCGCCCGGGGCACCACCAGGGCCACCGTCGTGATCCCGTCGCCGATGGGCCCGAGCCCGACGTACCCCGCGTCGCCGAGGTGCATCTCCCCGACGTCCGCCACGCCGGCCACGCCCGCGAAGTGCGCCGCGAACGCGACCCGCTGGGGAGCGGACCGCCGCCGGACCCCGAGCCGGCGGGCGACGACGGAATGCAACCCATCCGCCCCCACCACCACCCGACACTTCCACGTTGCACGTTTCACGTTGCCCGTTGCACGATTAGGCCAACGAACCGCCACGCCCGTGACGGCATCTGCCTCCCACACGAGGTCCTCGACCGTCACTCCCTCGCGCACTTCGGCCCCCGCCGCGGCCGCGGCGTCGCGCAGAATCGTGTCGAACGTGGTGCGGGGAAGCGCGAAGCTGTACGGCCGCGGCGGCGGGTACGGATGCGCCGCGGCGAACCGGCCGACCGCCTCGACGCCCGTCGGGGAAACGACCTTCATGCCGAACAGCCGCGCGGGCGCCGCGGCCTCGACCCGCTCGAGCACGCCCCCGCCCAGGCGCGCCAGGACGGCCGTGGTCGCCGGGCTCAGGTACTCCGAACACGCCTTGTCGCGCGGGAACCGCGCGCGGTCGAGCAGCAGGATCCGGTAGCCTGCCCGCGCCAGCAGCAGGGCGGTGGCCGAGCCGGCGGGGCCGGCACCAACCACCACCGCGTCCCAGCTACTCATTCCCACTCACCACGCGCAACGGGTAACGCCTTTCAGGCGATGAGCGCCGCCGCCAACCCACCCACGATGGTGGCGATCACATTCACCCCATCGTTGTCCAGCCATCGGTATCCCTTGATGTGCCGCACGGGTTCGTGGCACAGCGCGCCGGCCCGCTCGAAGCGCGCGCCGCACGCGCTGCATTCGAACTGTCCCTGCACGGCCGCGCCCAGCAGCGAGTCGACCAGCATACCGGCAACGCCGGCGGCGGCCACCGCCAGCGCCAGGATCCCGTCCGGGTGCATGGCTCCTGGGGCGGCGCCCCGGGGTGCCAGCAGCACGGCGAGGCCCGCCATCCCCGCCGCCCCCGCCGCGCCTCCCGCCGTCCCCAGCGGCGTAATACCCCCCGACGTGCCGCGGGCCACGGG
>JBOHSV010000393.1:0-4723 GCA_050921735.1 Gemmatimonadales bacterium
GTTGTACACGTCGAACACGAGGTCCAGCGTCCCGCCCGTGAGCGACAGCCCCGTGATGTCGATCTCCTCGAGCTGAATCTGGGGCTCCTGGAAGCTCAAGGCCTGGCGGATGGTGGCGCAACTCACCAACCCCACCAGCCCCACCCACATCGGGAAACGGGAAGCGTGCAGCGGGAAGCGTGAGGCGGCGCTCACGACGTTTCCCGCTGTACGTTTCCCGTTTCCCGACCGAGCCCTTCTCTCAGCTGTCTCCACCATTCGATCCTCTCCCGCACGGTCTTCTCGTACCCGAACTCCGTCGGCTCGTACCATGTGGCTCCCTTGAGTGTGTCCGGCAGATACTCCTGCGGTGCGTAGCCGTGCTCGGAATCGTGCGCGTACTTGTACCCCGCCCCATACCCCAGCTCCTTCATGAGACCCGTGGGCGCGTTGCGGATGTGGAGCGGCACGGCCTCCGCGGGGTGCTGCTGGGCCGCCTCCGCCGCCCGGCCGAACGCGAGATAGGCCCGGTTCGACTTGGGCGCCGTGGCCAGGTAGATCGTCGCCTGGGCCAGCGCCAACTCGCCTTCCGGCGTGCCCAGGAAGTGATAGGCGTCCTTGGCCGCGAGCGCCACGGCCAGCGCCCGGGGGTCGGCCAGCCCCACGTCCTCCGAGGCGATGCGCACCAGCCGGCGCGCGAGGTACAGCGGGTCCTCGCCCCCGGCGAGCATCCGCGCCAGCCAGTACAGCGATCCCTCGACGTCCGACCCGCGCACGGCCTTGTGCAGGGCCGAGATCAGATTGAAATGAGACTCGCCGGATTTGTCGTAGACGGGGAGGGGGCGTTCGAGCACCTGGATCACGACATCACGGGAAGCGGGCAGCGGGAAGCGAGACGCGTCGGCCACGTGCTTCAGAACGGCCTCCAGCGCGTTCAGTGCCCTGCGCGCGTCGCCCTGGGCATGCTGCACCAGCGCCTCGATAGCATCCGAATCGAGCACGCTTCCCGCTTCTCGCCTCCCGCTTCCCGCCTGCTCCAGCGCTCGTTCGACAACGATGCGAATGTGGTGCGGTGACAGGGGTTCCAGGACGAACACCCTGCATCGGGACAACAGCGCCCCCGTCAGCTCGAAGCTCGGGTTCTCGGTGGTGGCGCCGATCAAGGTGACGATCCCGTTCTCGACCCAGGGGAGAAACGCGTCCTGCTGGGCCCGGTTGAACCGGTGGATCTCGTCGCAGAACAGGATCGTGCCCCGGCCCTCGTACTTCAGCCCCTGCTCGGCCTCGTGGATGATCTCGCGCACGCGCGGCACGCCCTCGGTGACGGCCGAGAACGGGACGAAGTGGCGGTCGGTGTAGTTGGCGATGAGTCGGGCGAGCGTGGTCTTCCCCGAGCCCGGCGGCCCCCAGAAGATGCAGGAGCCGATCTGGCCCGTCCGAATCAGGTCGCCCAGGGCCCTGCCCGGCCCGAGCAGGTGCTCCTGGCCGAGGAAGTCCTCCAGGGTCTTGGGGCGCATGCGCGCGGCCAGCGGCTCGGACGACCCCTGGAACAGCGTGGGCTCGCTCACGGGGCAGCGCGCAGCAGCAGGGTCGTGACGTAGAAGGTCGCCGCGCCGCCGAAAAACGCCGTCGGTAGCCGCCACCCCGGCTTGCCCTGGAATTCGGGTACGAGGTTCGACGCCCCGACGTAGACCGTCACGCCGGCCGACAGGGCGAGGCCATGCGCGATGAGGAACCCCACCCAGCCGGTGAGCAGCACCCCCAGCACGGTGGCGAGCCCCAGAATCCCGGCCGCGCGCACCGCGTGGGCCGGCGACCGCCCGCCCGCCAGCATCAGGCTCGAGATCGTCACGCCCTCGGGCAGCTTGTGCAGCAGGATCGCCACGAACATCAACAGCCCCAGCTCGACCGAGACCAGGAACCCGCTCGCGATCGCGACGCCGTCGAAGAAGGTATGCAGCAGCAGCCCCACCAGCGCCGACGGCGCGGCCCGGGCGTGCACGGCATGCGTCTCCTCGCCGAAATGAAAGTGCGGCGTGAGCGCGTGCTGCGTGAGGTGCACCAGCAGATACCCCGCCAGCGCGAGGACCGGCGCCCAGCGGCCGCTCCGGGCGAACGCCTCGGGCAGGATCTCCACGAACGCCAGCGCGAGCATGAACCCGGCGCCGAACGCCACGGTGTGCTCGATGATCTTGAGGCCGCGCGCGGCGCGGCGCGTGACCGCCAGCGCCCCCACCACGTTGCCCGCCGCGGCGACCAGCGCGTACACCAGCGCGCTAGACACGCGAGAGCAGGTACTCGCGCGTGTTGCGCCGCGGGTCCTCCAGCACGTCCGCCAGCAGCCGCCGGAGGGCGGCGCCCACGTCGGGCCCCGGCCGCACCCCGGCGGCGATGAGGTCGTCGCCGTCCACGGCCAGGTCCTTCACCGTCAGGGGGTCCTTCGCCCCACGGACGGCCTGGACCACCCCAGGAAGGCGGGAGGCGGGAAACGTGGAACGGGAAACGTGAAGTGCGGCCAGGAGCGTCAGGAGGTCGTCCGCGTGCTCGCCGACGGCGCTGAGCCAGCGCCGAACGTCCGCCAGCCGCTGCGGATCCGGGTACTTCGCCCGCCACTGCCCGATTGCCCGTCCCCGCTCGATCTCCTTGGTGGAGCACTTGAGACGGGTCAGGAGCGACGCCGGATCGGACGCCAGGAACGTCGTCACCAGCACCGGATCCCGCGGGAGCTTGTCCACGCTCCCACGTTTCCCGTGTCCCGTTTCCCGTTTCCCGATAATCTCCGGCAGCCAGATCCTCGCCGCGCCCGTCTCGAGCCACAGCTTCACCAGCTTCGAGACCCTTTTCGCCGTCTGGATGCCCTTGAACCACTCCTCCCGCACGCGCTCCGCCGACAGCTGGGCGAGGCCCTGGATGTTGGCCTTGGCCGCCTCCAGCGTGGCCGGGTGGATGCGGAACTCGAACCGCGCGCTGAACCGCAGGGCCCGGAGGATGCGGAGGTAATCCTCGTGGAACCGCCAGTTGGGGTCGCCCACCGACCGGATCAGCTTGCGCTCCAGGTCGGCCGCGCCCTGGAACGGGTCGCGCCACTCGTGCCGCAGGGGGTGGTAGGCGATGGCGTTGATGGTGAAGTCGCGGCGCGCCAGGTCGTCCATCAGCGACACGCCGAACTCCACCACCGCGTGCCGCCCGTCGGTCTGGATGTCCTTGCGGAACGTCGTGACCTCGTGGGGCCGGCCGCGGTCGTCCAGCACGGCGACCGTGCCGTGCTCGATGCCGACGGGCACCGTGCGGCGGAACAGCTTCCGCACCTGCTCGGGCGGCGCGGCGGTGGTGAGGTCGAAGTCCTGGTTCGGGACGGCGAGCAGGTTGTCGCGGATGGCCCCGCCCACGCACCAGGTCTCGAACCCCGCGTCCTCGAGGCGCCGCGCGATCTTCAGGACCTCGGGCGGAATGTCCAGGCGGGGCGGGAAGTCAGCCACACAACACGCTCCCGCCGTTCACGTTGAGAATCTCCCCCGTCACGTGCCGGGCCAGGTCCGAGCAGAGGAACACGATCGGCCCGGCGATGTCGTCGGCCGTGGCCACGCGGCCGAGCGGGATGGTGGCCTCGATGGCCGCGCGGCCCTGGCCCCCGTCCCGCTCGTACGGCGCCGCGCTCATCTCGGTGTCCACCCACCCCGGCGCCACGCAGTTCACGGCGATCACGGGCGCCAGCTCGATGGCGAGCGACTTGGTGAGCGCGATGAGCGCGCCCTTGGTGGCCGCGTAGTCGGCGTGGAACGGCTCGCCCCGCTGGCCCGCCGTGGACGACACCAGCACGATGCGGGCGCCCCGCGCCAGGCGCGGAATGGCGGCGCGGCACACGTGGAACACGCCGTCGAGGTTGGTGCGGCGCGTGTCCTCCCAGCGCGCGGGATCGAGCCGGTGCAGCGGCACCTCGTCGGGCGGCCACACGCCGTGGCTCACGATCAGGAGGTCCAGGCCGCCGAGGGCCCGCACCGCCTCGTCCACGGCGCGCTCCGCGTCCTCGCGCCGCCCCAGGTCGGCGCCGATCGCGACCGCCCCCGTCTTTTCCGCCTCGGCCTGCCGGGTGCGATACCCGACGGCCACGCGCGCGCCGGCCTGCGCGAGCAGCCGCGCCGTCGCGCGCCCGATGCCGCGGCCGCCCCCCGTCACAAAAGCGCGCTTCCCGGACAGATCAATCACGTTTCCCGTGGCACGTTTCCCGTGGCGCGTTTCCCGTCACCCCCGCAGCCGCTCCTCCACCGTCTCGCAGATCAGGTGCTCCAGGGCGAGGTGGATCTCCTGAATCCGCGCCGTGTCGTCCGAGGGGACCACGACGGCCGCGTCGGCCAGCTCCTTCAGCGGGCCGCCGCCCTTGCCCAGGAACGCCACCACCGGCACGCCGCGCGCCCGGGCGGCCTGGGCCGCGCGGATCACGTTGGGGCTCTCGCCCGAGGTCGAGTGCAGGACCAGCAGGTCGCCCGGGCGGGCCAGCGCCTCCACCTGGCGCGCGAACACTTCGTCGAACCCCAGGTCGTTGGCGCACGCCGTGAGCAGCGAGCTGTCCGTGGTGAGCGCTACCGCGCGGATGGGCGGCCGGGTGGTCTCGTAGCGCACCACGTACTCGGTGGCGATGTGCTGGGCGTCGGCCGCCGAGCCGCCGTTGCCGGCGAAGAACAGCGTGCCGCCGCCGCGCGCGGCGGCCTCGTAGCGCGCCGCGATCTCGGCCACGGCCGGGGCC
>JBOHSV010000394.1:0-2227 GCA_050921735.1 Gemmatimonadales bacterium
GGCCGCCCCCGCCGCCCCCGCCGCCCCGGCGGAGCCGGCCCCGCGCCCCCGCCTGCTCGAGCACTACCAGCAGCGCGTGCGGCCCAAGCTGCAGCAGCAGTTCGGCTTCGGCAATCCCCACGAGATCCCGCGGCTCGTCAAGGTCGTGGTGAACGTGGGGATGGGCGAGGCGCCCAAGAACCCCAAGGCGCTGGAGGCGGCCGTGGCGGAGCTCGGCGCGATCACCGGCCAGCGGCCGGTGGTGACGCGGGCCAAGAAAGCCATCGCGAACTTCAACCTCCGTCAGGGGATGGCGATCGGGTGCGCGGTGACCCTACGGGGCGCGCGGATGTACGAATTCCTCGACCGCTTCATCACGGTCGCCGTGCCGCGCATGCGCGATTTCCGGGGGCTGCCCACCAAGAGCTTCGACGGCCGCGGCAACTACAGCGTGGGGGTCCGGGAGCAGATGATCTTCCCGGAGATCGACTACGACAAGGTGCAACAGATCCACGGCATGGATATCACGATCGTGACCAGCGCCGGGCGCGACGATACGGCGCTCGCGCTGCTGCGGGAAATGGGCCTGCCGTTCCGCGGCGAAGCCCCCGTGGCCGTGAACTAGGGGAGAAGATCCGGATGGCCAAGAAGTGCTGGATCGAGAAGGTCAAGCGGAAGCCCAAGTTCCGGGTCCGCGGCTACTACCGCTGCCAGCGGTGCGGCCGGAGCCGGGGCACGCTCCGCAAATTCGGCCTGTGCCGCATCTGTTTCCGCGAGCTCGCGCTCCGCGGGGAAATCCCCGGCGTGCGCAAGGCCAGCTGGTAATGAAACGGAAGGGGAAATGAGCGTGATCGATCCCGTCGCCGACATGCTGACCCGGGTGCGCAACGCCTGCCAGGCGGGGCACCGGCGCGTCGACATGCCGGTATCGAAGCTCAAGGCGGAAATCGCCCGTATCCTGCGCGACAACCACTTCATCCAGGACTACAAGATCCTGGACGACGGGCGCCACGGGCTGCTGCGGCTGTACCTCAAGTATCACAGCGAGGGACCCGTCATCCGGGAGCTGCAGCGCGTGTCGACGCCCGGCTTGCGGCGCTACGTGAAGGCGCGGGAGATTCCGCGCGTGAGGAACGGCCTCGGCATGGCCATTCTGTCGACGCCCCGAGGCCTCATGTCCGACCGCGAAGCCCGCTCCGCCCGCGTGGGCGGCGAGCTCCTCGCGGTGGTCTGGTAGGGCGGCCGCGATGTCCCGCATCGGCAAGCGCCCCGTCCCCCTGCCGGCCGGCGTCACCGCCGCCGTCCAGGGCCGCACCGTCACGGTGAAAGGGCCGAAGGGCGAAATCAGCCGGCTCATCCACCCCGACCTCACGATCGCCGTGGAGCCGGGTGCCGTGGTGGTCCGGCGCCCGTCCGACCAAGGCCGGCACAGGGCGCTGCACGGCCTCACGCGCACGCTCGTCGCCAACATGGTCGACGGCGTGACCAAGGGGTTCGCCAAGCGCCTCGAGATCCAGGGCGTCGGGTACCGCGCGGAGGTGAAGCCGTTCGGGGTGCAGCTCACCGTGGGCCTCTCCCACCCCGTGCCGTACCGGGCACCCCAGGGCGTGCAGATCTCGGTCGACAACAACGTCCTCGTGAAGGTCGAGGGCGTCGATAAGGAGCTGGTGGGGCAGGTGGCCGCGGAGATCCGCGCCATCCGCCCACCCGAGCCGTACAAGGGGAAGGGAATCCGCTACGCGGGCGAGCAGGTCCGGCGCAAGGCCGGCAAGACCGCGCAGGCGGCGAAGTAACGGGACGGAACCATGCGATCGATCCACAAAGTGCGGACGCGGGAACAGGGGCGCTACCGGCGCCACCTCCGCGTGCGCAAGAAGGTGACCGGGACGGCGGGCCGGCCGCGGCTCGTCGTGTTCCGCTCCTCCAAGCACAGCTACGCCCAGCTGGTGGACGACGAGCGCGGCGTGACGCTGCTGGGCGGCTCCGACCGCTCCGGCGGGGTGCCGGTGGAGGGGGCGGGCAAGGTGGCCAAGGGCGTGGCCCTGGGCAAGCTGATCGCAGCCAAAGCCAAGGAGCGCGGCATCACCCGCGTGGTGTTCGACCGCGGCGGGTATCGGTACCACGGGCGCGTCAAGGCAGTCGCCGACGGCGCCCGGCAAGGCGGATTGGAGTTCTGATGACCGACCAGGAGCAGCAGCAGGTTCCGGGGGGGCGGACGGCCGACGTCGAGGCTCCGGCCGCTCCGGCC
>JBOHSV010000395.1:0-4404 GCA_050921735.1 Gemmatimonadales bacterium
GCCGCGAACGCATGACCCTGGAGCTCGCCGGTCTGTGCCTGGGGCTCGGCCGGCGGCTCGAGCGCCCGGACCCGCTGGCCGAGCTCGCCGGCCTGCCGGCCATGATCGCGCACGAGGCCTCGAACCCGCTCGCCGCCGCCAAGGCCAGCCTTCAGCTCGCCATGGAAGCGATGGCCCAGTGGCGCGACGTGGACGCCGCGCGGCGGCTCCAGACCCTCGAGGACCTGGGGCTGGTGGTGGACGACATCGATCGCGCGACGAGCTTCCTCCGCGCGATCCAGGACCGCGCCCGGGGGGCGTTCGAGCGCATCGAGCGGTTCGACGCGATCCGCGTGATCCACTCCTGCCTCACGCTCGAGCAGGCGGTCCTGCGCCAGCGTGGGCTCGACGTGCGGCTCGAGGCGCCCTTCGAGTCGCTCTACCTCAAGGGCGACCCGAACGACCTGTTCGATCTGCTGGTGAACCTGCTGCGCAATGCGGCCGACGCCGCGGCGGGCCGCCCCGACCCCATCGAAGTCCGCCTCGCGCGCACCGACGACACGATTCGGCTGGAGGTGCGCGACCGGGGCACGGGCATCGCCGCCGAGCACCTGGACCGGATCTTCGAGCCGGGGTTCACCACCAAAGAGTTCGGCAAGGGGAGCGGGATGGGACTGGCCGTCGTGCGCCGCGCCGTGGAGGCGTTCGGCGGGGAGGTGGCGGTCGAGTCGCAGCCGGGGAAGGGCGCACGGTTCACCGTGTCGCTGCCGGTGCCGCCGCAACGGCAGTGACGGCCGACGCGGTACATTTCCGGGCATGAACGGCTCCTCCCGAATCCCCACCACCGCCAACGAACCCGTGCGCTCCTACGCGCCGGGCACCCCCGAGCGCGAGGAGCTCAAGCGCAGCCTCAAGGACCTCGCCTCGCGCCAGGCCGAGATTCCGCTGGTGATCGGCGGCCGGGAGGTGCGCACCGGGCGCACCGCGGATGCCGTCATGCCGCACTGCCACCGGCACGTGCTCGCCAAAGTGCACCAGGCCGGACCCAAGGAAGTGGAGCAGGCGGTCGCGGCCGCCCGGGCGGCCTGGCGCGAGTGGTCCACATGGAGCTTCGAGCGCCGGGCGGCCGTGTTCCTCAAGGCGGCCGACCTGCTGGCCGGTCCGCGCCGGGCGCTCGCGAATGCGGCGACCATGCTGGGCCAGTCGAAGACGGCCCACCAGGCGGAGATCGACGCGGCGTGCGAGCTGATCGATTTCTGGCGGTTCAACGTCCACTACGCGGAACGCCTGTACGCCGACCAGCCGCTGTCCGTCTCCGGCGTGTGGAACGTGATGGAGTACCGGCCGCTGGAGGGGTTCGTGTACGCCGTCACCCCGTTCAACTTCACGTCCATCGGCGGCAATCTGCCCACGGCGCCCGCCATCATGGGGACCACCGCGGTCTGGAAACCGGCGGCGACCGCCGCGTACTCGAACTACTTCATTCTCCGGATCCTGGAGGAGGCTGGCCTGCCGCCCGGCGTGATCAACTTCGTGCCCGGCCCCGCCGCCGACGTCACGCGCGCCGTGCTCGGCGACCGGCACCTGGGCGGGATCCACTTCACGGGGTCCACCGAGGTGTTCCAGTCCCTGTGGCAGGGCGTGGCGGCGAACCTCAAGGGGTATGCGGACTACCCGCGACTCGTGGGGGAGACGGGCGGCAAGGACTTCATCATCGCACACGCGAGCGCCGATCCCGACGCGCTCGCCACGGCGATGGTCCGCGGCGCCTACGAGTACCAGGGGCAGAAATGCAGCGCGGCCTCCCGGGCGTACGTTCCGGACTCGCGCTGGCCCGCGGTCCGCGACCGCGTCCTCGCCATGCTCGGGCGCGTGCGCATGGGCGACCCGGCCGACTTCCGCAACTTCATGGGCGCGGTCATCGACGGGAAGGCGTTCGAGAAGATCACCGGCTACCTCGCCGGGGCCAAGGCGGACCCGAAGATCACCGTGCTGGCCGGCGGGGGCGCGAACGACGCGGACGGATGGTTCGTGGAGCCCACCCTGCTCGAGACCGAGGACCCGGCGTCGCGCACGATGTGCGAGGAGATCTTCGGGCCGGTGCTCACCGTCTACGTGTATCCCGAGAGCCGGTGGGCCGAGACGTTGCGCCTCGTGGACGAGACCTCGCCGTACGCGCTCACGGGCGCCGTCTTCGCGCAGGACCGCCGCGCCGTGGACGAGGCGCGGGCAGCGCTGCGCTACGCGGCGGGGAACTTCTACGTCAACGACAAGCCCACCGGCGCCGTCGTCGGGCAGCAGCCGTTCGGCGGGGCCCGGGCCAGCGGGACCAACGACAAGGCCGGCTCGTTCCTCAACCTCACGCGCTGGGTCTCGGCCCGCACGATCAAGGAGACGTTCGTCCCCCCCGGGGACTTCCCCTATCCCTTCATGGCGGAGCCTTGAGCCGCCCGCCGATCCTCGTCGTCGTGCTCGGCGTGGCGTTCGTGTTGCTGATGGCCTCCCTGGTGATCGGATCGTTCGCGACGCCGGAATTCCCGCCCTACACCCCGACGATCCCCGCGCCGCGGGACGTGGGCGCCGCGCTCGTCGGGCCGGCAACGTACACGCTCGATGCGTCGGCCCCCGATCGCTGGCGGCGGTTCGACTTCTCTCGCGACGCGGTGGTGGACGGAGGCGCGTGGGACGTCGCCTTCCGCCGCACGCACGTCGCGGCGGCCGAGGGCGTCGGGATCCGGGACCTCGGTCCGGTGTCGTTCGACTCCCTGATCCAGGTTCCCGCGGACGGATACGTCGTCGCGTCCGCGGCCGGCGACTCCTCGCATCCCGCCATCGGGAAGTGGTACGACTACAACTATGTCTCCCACCTCCTGACCTCGCGCCGTCACGTGTATGCCGTCCGCACCGCCGACGGCCGCTACGCGGTGTTCGAGATCCTCGCGTACTACTGCCGGGAAGTCGGGACGGCGTGCCTGACGTTCCGCTATGCCTATCAAGGAGACGGGACCGGGCGCCTGACCCGGGCGCAGGAAAAAGGTCCCCGGGGGCCGGGGACCTCACGTACCGGTAGTCGGGGCGGCGTTTACTTCGGCGGCAGGATCTTGAACATCCCGGTGCCGCACACGGGACAGACGCCCTTCAGCGCGGGCCGGCCGTTGGCCATCTTGACCTCTTTCGCCTGGGCGATCTTCCGTTTCGCCTTGCACTTCACACAGTAGCCCTCGTCAGCGGCCATCGGAGCCTTTCCAGCCTTCGCCATGTCGCGCCTCCGTTAGGGGCAGGGGACCGGTTCTGGGACGGCCGTGGGCCGCCCGAAGTCGGGTCACAACATAACACCCGTGCGTCAGCTCGTGGGAGCCGAGGGACCGGTGGGAGCGTCCCGAAAGCCGATCCGCTTGTGAGTTCCGTCACAGAACGGCTTGGTCGCCGAGCCTCCACAGCGGCACAGGACAACGACTTGCGCGGGCGTGCCGTCCTTGCGGGGGGGAACCGGGATCTCCACCCCGTCAAGGGACTGGACCCGGCACGGTCCCGCGACCACGAGGGGCCCGTTGGGCTTGGGGGTAATCGTGACGTGGGTCATGATGGGAACATTAACCGGTCCCGGCGGGCGGGCGAAACGCCGGCGGGCAGCGCGCGGGAGCCGGGGAACGGTGGACCGACGGCGAGGGTATGTTCCACCCGCTATGCGACCCGGCCTGGTCTTCCCCGTCGCGGCGCTGGTCCTGGCCTGCGTGGCGGAGCGCGGTCCGCTCACGAATCGGATGGCCCAAGCCGGCACGGGCTACCTCACGCGGGCGGCCCGCCAGCCCGTGGGGTGGCAGCCGTGGAGTCGTGAAGCGTTCGCGCTCGCGGCGCGACTCGAGCGTCCGGTTCTCCTCTATATCGGGGCCGAGGATTGCGTGTGGTGCGCCCGCATGGATCGGGAGTCCTACACCGACGCCGCGGTGGGCGCCCTCATCGACTCGCTGTTCGTGCCGGTGCGTGTGGACCGCGACGAGCGGCCGGACGTGGCGCGCCGCTACCAGGCGGCGCTCCAGGCGCTCGCCGGACTGCGCGGGTATCCCGTAACGGTGTTCCTGACGCCCGACGGCTCGCCGTTCTTCGGGGGGACGTACTTCCCCAACGACGATCCCGTGACCGGCCGGGGGCTGCGCCAGATTCTCCCCGAGGTGGCGCGCAGCTACCGGGACCAGCGGGAGACGGTGTGGCGGCAGGCGGCGCTGGTGCGCCAGCTCGCGACCGCCAAGAGCGTCGTGTCGCACGGCGTGCTGCGCGAGGACGTCGTGGCCGCCGAAATCCGCCGGGTGCGTGCCGCCGTGGAGCGCGCGCTCGACGCCCCGGAGACCCTGTGGAGTTTTCCGTACGCCCAGGCCGTGACCCTGCTGCTCGACGAGCACGCCCGATCCGGCGACACGCTGGCGC
>JBOHSV010000396.1:0-3047 GCA_050921735.1 Gemmatimonadales bacterium
GGAACAGCACGTCGCCGCCCAGGACGGCGCCCGCGCCCACGAGCACGACGTGGCCGGGCGAGTGGCCGGGCGCGTGACGCACCCGGAACGTCAGGTCACCCACGTGCAGCTCGTCGCCGTGCCCGAACGCGCGGTCGGGCGCGGGGAGCGGCGGTGCCCGGAGCCCGAACCACGCCGCCTGATCCGGCACCGCCGCGTACAGCGGCCGGTCGGCCGGGTGGAGGTAGACCGGCGCGCCGGTCTCGGCGTGCAGCCGCGGCACGCCCAGCACGTGGTCGATGTGCGCGTGGGTGAGCCAGATGGCCACCGGCACCGCGCCCGTGGCGCGGAGCTGGTGCAGGATCAGCCCCGCCTCCTCCCCGGGATCGACGACGGCGCAGTGCCCCGCCGCCTCGTCGATCACCAGGTAGCAGTTCTCGACGAACGCCCCGTTCGGGATCTGGACGATCTTCAGCGCGCGACCTCCGCGTTCTCCCGTTCGCGCAGCGTCGCGAGGTATTTCTCCACGGCGATGGCGGCGGTGGTCGCGTCTCCCACCGCCGTGGTGATCTGCCGCGTGAGCTGGCTGCGCACGTCGCCCGCCGCGAACAGCCCGGGGATCGACGTCATCATGCGCTCGTCGGTGACCAGATAGCCCCCGGCGTCGTGCTTCACGTGCCCGTCGATGAGCCCGGTATTCGGCTTGAACCCGATGAACACGAACACGCCGCCCACGTCGAGCCGCGACGCTTGGCCGTCGACCGCGTCCTGGAGCGCCAGGTGCGTGACCTTCCGGTCGTCGCCGTGAATCTCGGTGACGACCTTGTTCCAGATCACCTCGATCTTGGGATTCGCGAAGGCCCGCTCCTGCAGGATCTTCGAGGCGCGGAACCGGTCGCGCCGGTGCACGATGTACACCTTCTCGGCGTAGCGGGTCAGGTAGTCCGCCTCTTCCACCGCCGCGTCACCCCCGCCCACCACGGCGAGGACTTCACCCTTGAAGAACGCCCCGTCGCACACGGCGCAGTACGAAACGCCCTTGCCCGCGTATGCCTGCTCGCCCGGGACCCCGAGCTTCACGGGCGTGCCCCCGGCCGTCAGAATGACCGCCGGGGCGCGGTAGGTGCGCCCGCCCTCGGTCAGGACGTCGAACCCGCCGTCGTCGGTCTGGCGGACGGTCCGCACCGTGTCGGTGGCGATCTCCGCCCCGAATTTCATCGCATGCGCGGCCATCTTCTGCGCCAGCTCCCACCCCTTGATGCTCTCGAACCCGATGTAATCCTCGATCAGGTCGGTGTTGAGCAGCTCGCCGCCCGGCGCGCCGCGCTCGATCGTGAGCCCCCGCAGCATGCCGCGCCCCGCATACATCGCCGCGCACAGGCCCGCCGGCCCCGCGCCGACGATGATCACGTCATAGTCTTTGGTCATGCGCTCGGACTTCCAGTCGCGGGAGATCGCCCTCCCCCGCCAGGGCCCGCGCGAGCTGCGCGCGGAATCTCACGGTCTCGAACTCGACTGCCGGATGCTGGGGGCCCGCCAGCTTCTCGAGGGCCGCACCCCCCACCACCTCCACACCGTGCCGATTGCCCCGCGCGCGATGCAGCAGCGCCGCCGCGGCCTGGATCAGCCCCTGCCACACCCGGGCCTCGTCGTCCCGTAATATAGAACGCCAGACGGTTTCCAACGCCTCGTGGGCGGCCCAATACTCCCCGGCGTTGAACAGATCCCGGGCGCGCTCGAGAACGGCGCGGCGGACGGGGGCCGTCTCCGTGCCCTCACCCAACCGGAGCAGGTTGAGGGCTCCGTGACACCGCGACACGGTGCCGATGAGAACCTCGGCGGGCTCGCCGCTCGCTCCGGCCCGGGCGACGAGCCGGTCCCCCGCCAACACCGCGTCGACCGCGAACGTGCCGACGCCGAACACATGGTGCCGGCAGACGAACAGCGCCGGGCCGTGGAGCGGCCGCCCCGCGAGCCGAAGCCGCTGCGCGAGCCCCTGCGCGGCCTCGGCCATGTCCCACGTCCGGCGCGAGCCGATGGCGGGGCAGCGATCCGGCTCGACGCAGTGCGTGGGGCACACCCAGTCCGCAAACGAGACGTAGCGCGTGTGGTCGGCGGCGGTCCGGTCGTACGGCGTGCCGAGCATGCCGGGGACGGGCACGATCTCCACGGCCCGGCCCGGCCAGCGCCGCCGGGCACGCCGCAGCACCCACTCGAACATCAGGTGCGGCATGTGCGGTGAGGGAACGATGAAATCGGCCGGTGCGTCGGGCGCCGTCGGTCGTGCACCCGCAAACAACGCGTCGAAGAAATCGGCCCAGTCGCCGGTCACGAACTCGCGGTCGGGCGCGGCCCCGAGCTCCGTGTTCGCGCGGCACGCGGGATCGCGGTCCACCACGATCACGCGGCGGAAATCCGCTTTCCCGCCCGCCCGGGCCCGGGCCAGCTGGGTGGCGTAGAACGTGCCGTAGCAGCCGCCGCCCACGATCACGACGTCCCGCATGCGGGCGACGCCGGTCACCGGATGAGCCGCCCTCCGTCCACGACCAGCACGGATCCCGTCATGAAGTCCGTGCCCTCGAGCAGGAACCGCACGGCGCGCACCACGTCGTCGGGCGTGCCCCAGCGCCGGAGCGGCGTCGTCTCGCGGATGTGCTCCCAGGCCGCGGCATCCCAGCCCTCGGGCAGGAGCACGGGTCCCGGCGCCACCGCGTTGACGGCGATGTCGGGCGCCAGGGCCTTCGCGAGGCCCTTGGTCAGCATGATCAGGGCGGCCTTGCTGGCGCCGTGCGGCACGTACGCCGGCCACGGCTCGAAGGCGGCGACGTCGGCGACGTTGACGATCTTGCCCGCGGCCGTCCGCAGGTGCGGGACGCCGCCCTGGCTCACGAAGAAGGCGGCGCGCACGTTGAGGTCGAAGGTCGCGTCCCAGCCCTCGGGCGTGACCTCGAGAACCGGTTGGCGCAGCATGACCGCCGCGGAGTTGACGAGCACGTCGAGCCGGCCGAGCGCTCCGGCGGCGCGCCCGGCCAGGGTGCGCGCCGCGGCCGCGTCGCGCAGGTCGGCCG
>JBOHSV010000397.1:0-1946 GCA_050921735.1 Gemmatimonadales bacterium
GTGCTGCACACCAACCTCGGCCGCGCCCCGTTGGCCGCCGCGGCCATCGAGGCCATCGCCCGCGTGGGCGCGGGATACACGGCCCTCGAGTACGACGTGGCCCGGGGCACCCGCGGCCAGCGCCACCTCCACTGCCGCGACCTGCTGGTGGAGCTGACGGGCGCCGAAGACGGCCTGGTGATCAACAACGCCGCCGGCGCCCTGTTGCTCGCGCTGGCCGCGCTGGCCCGGGGCGGCGAGGCCGTCGTCTCGCGCGGGGAGCTCATCGAGATCGGCGGCGCCTTCCGCATCCCCGATATCCTGGCGCGGTCGGGGGCCCGGCTGGTGGAGGTCGGCACGACCAACCGCACGCGCACTGCGGACTACGAGGGCGCGATCACGGCCGACACCCGGCTGCTCCTCAAGGTGCACCGCTCGAACTTCCAGCTGACGGGCTTCACGGCCGAGGTGTCGGCGGGCGACGTGGCCGCGCTCGCGCGCGCCCGCGGGGTGGCGAGCGTGTACGATCTCGGCAGCGGGCTCCTGCTCGATCTCGCGCCGTTCGGCCTGCGCGGCGAGCCCACGGTGGCCGACGCCGTCGCGAGCGGCGCCGATCTGGTCGTGTTCAGCGGCGACAAGCTCCTGGGTGGCCCGCAGGCCGGCATCGTGCTCGGGCGGCGCGACGCCGTCCTGGCCTGCCGCACGGACCCGATCGCGCGCGCCGTGCGCGCCGACAAGCTCACCCTGGCGGGCCTGGCCGCCACGCTGGCCCTGTACCGCGACCCGGCCACCGCCCGGCGAGAGATCCCGGTGCTGCGGATGCTGACGGCCGACGACGTCGAGCTGAAGCGTCGCGCCGAGACGTTGTCCGAGAGCGTCGCGCCCCACGTGCGCGCCGAGGCCGTCGAAGGGGAATCGGAGGTCGGCGGAGGCTCGTTCCCGGGCGCGACGCTGAAGACCTGGGTGGTCAGGCTGACGGCCGCCGGCCTGACGGCCGACGCCGTCAGCGCCCGCCTGCGCGCCGCGGACCCGCCCGTCGTCGCCCGCATCGCCGACGACCGGGTGGTGCTCGATGTCCGCACCATCGGGGCGCACGAGCTCGACGCCGTCGCGCGGGCGGTGACCGCCGCCGTCCATGGCTGAGGGCGACTGCCGAGCGGTGTTTCTCGACCGGGACGGCACGATCGTCCACGACCCCGGCTTTCTTCACGAGCCGCGGAAGGTGCGCCTGCTCCCCGGCACCGCGCACGCCATCGCGCGGCTCAACACCGCGGGGTACCTCGTGATCACCGTGAGCAACCAGTCGGGCATCGGCCGGGGGCACTACGGCGCAGCCGAGTACCACGCCGTGCAGCGGCGCATGACCGAGCTGCTCGCGGCGCACGGCGCGCGGCTCGACGGCGCCTATTTCTGTCCGCACTATCCCCCCCTCACGGGACCCTGCGAGTGCCGCAAGCCCGGGACGCGGCTGTTCCAGGACGCGGCCCAGGCGCTCGCGATCGACTTCGCCCGCTCGTGGTGGGTGGGCGACCGCGTGAGCGACGTGGCGCCGGCGCGGCGGCTGGGCGGCCGCGGCATCCTGGTGCTCACGGGCGACGGCACGCTGCACCAGGGCCAGGCGCGCGCCCTCGGCGCCGCCATCGCGCCCGACCTCGACGCCGCCGTGGACCTCGTGCTGTTCGCCAAGTGACCCGGGCCGCCGCCCTCGGCGCCCTCACCGCGGCCTGCGCGCTCCCGCTGCTCGAGCCGGGCGTCCCCGTGGACGGCCGCCTGGCCCCGACGGATCGCACGTTCACCGACGGCGCCCATTTCCGCGGGTTCCCGCTGTCGGTGCGGCGCGGCGACACCCTCACGGCCCTGCTGACGTCCGATGACTTCGACGCGATGCTCGTGCTGACCGACCGGGACGGGCCGGTGCTCGCCCAGAACGACCACGGCGGCGGCGACTGCAACGCGCGCCTCAGCTA
>JBOHSV010000398.1:0-2804 GCA_050921735.1 Gemmatimonadales bacterium
GTCCAGGTCACCCTGCGCGAGCGGCCGGCCGAGGCGCCACTCGTGCCGCTGGCGCGGGAGCCGTGCGGCCCGGAGATCGCGGACGCGCTCGACGCGCTGCGCGACCGCACGCCCGACACCGAGTTCAAGGCCGACGTGCTGGGCTGGCTCGCGGCCGCCTACCGCCCGGAGGCCGGTCTGGCCGATGCGTTCGCCGACGCCCTGCACGCCCTGCTGGGCCCGCGGGGCCTGGTCGTGTTTCGGGCGCACGCCCCCGCGGCCAAGCGCGTGATGGCGCCGCTGCTGTTGCGGGCGTTGTCGGTCACGCTGGAGGACGGGCACCTGCCCGTGCTGCTGGAGGCCCGGGCGGGGCGGGATCGCCTCCGGGCCGACAACGGGGCCTTCGTGACCCGGCGCAGCGGCGAGCGCTTCTCGCGCGGGGAGCTGGAACGGACGGCGGCGGAGTCGCCCGAGCGGCTGTCGCCCAACGTCTTGCTGCGTCCGGTCGTGGAAGCCGCGCTGTTCCCGACCGTGGCGTACGCGGCGGGCCCGAGCGAGCTGGATTACCTGCCGCAGGCCCGTCCGCTGTACGCGGCCCTGGACGATGGGATCGAGCTTCAGACGCCGGTGCCGCGCTGGTCCGGCGTGCTGATCGAAGGCCGCGTCGCCAAGGTGCTCGACAAGTACACCCTCACGATCGCGGAGTTCGGCGGGCCCCCCGGGCGGCTGGAAGCGCGGCTGGTGCGGGAGACCCTGCCCCCCGACGTCATCGCCCTGTTCAGCGAGATTCGCGAGCGGCTCGGCGTCGATTTCGGACGGCTGGCCCAGGCGGTCGCCGGCATTGAGCCCACCCTGGAGCGCGCCGTGCACTCCGTGCGGAACACGGCGCTGGCCGGGACGGCCGACCTCGAGAAGCGGCTCGTCGCGGCGCTGAAACGGCACAACGAAACGCTGGTCGGGCAGCTCGGCCGCGCGCGGGCGGCGATCGCGCCGAGTGGGAAGCCGCAGGAGCGCGTCCTCACGCTCGCGTCGTTCCTCATCCGCTACGGCCCGGCGCTGGTGGACGCGCTCGACGCCGAGGTGGCGCGCTGGGCGGTCGCCCGGTAGAATCCATCGCGTATGTGGGTCCCCGTGCTCATCGCGATCCTGGGCGGCGGCATTCTGATCACGCTCACGGCGATCTTCCTCGATTCGCCGCTGGGGCGCTCGCTGGCCCGGCGGTTCGACCCGGGCGAGCACGCCCTCCCGGGCGGGGACGTGCGTGAGCTGGCACGCAAGGTGGACGTGCTGGAAGACGAGGTCGAGCAGCTCCACCGGTCGCTCGAGGGGATGCGCGACGAGGTCCAGTTCGTTCAGCGGCTGCTGGAAGATCCCACCCGGAAGCAATCGCGCGGACCGTGACCGCGGGCGGCCAGGCGGGCGGCGGCGGGCGTCACGTGACACAGGTCGCCGCCGGGATCCTCGTCACCCGCCTGCTGGGCTACGTTCGCGAGCGCCTCATCGCCCACTACTTCGGCAACGCGCCGGCGGCCGACGCGTTCCGCGCCGCGCTGCGCATTCCCAACGCGATCCGCGTCCTGCTGGGCGAGGGTACTCTGTCCGCGTCGTTCATCCCCGTCTACGCGGGCCTGGCGCGGCGGGACGACGCCACCGCGGCCCGCGTGCTCGCCCGGACGATTCTCGGCCTCTTGCTGCTGGGCGCCGGTGCGCTCGCCGTCGTGGGGATCGGGCTGGCGCCGGCGCTGGCCACGGCCCTCGCCCCCGGCTTCGATCCCGACACGCGGCGGCTCACCGTCACGCTGCTGCGCCTGCTGTTCCCGATGTCCGGCCTGATGGTGTTGTCGGCCTGGTGTCTGGGGGTGC
This sequence comes from Gemmatimonadales bacterium, assembly GCA_050921735.1. Classification (GTDB taxonomy): domain Bacteria; phylum Gemmatimonadota; class Gemmatimonadetes; order Gemmatimonadales; family GWC2-71-9; genus DATLXT01. The sequence continues at coordinate 1,843 of JBOHSV010000398.1, forward strand.
TGAACACGCATCGCCGCTTCTTCCTGCCCTACGCCGCGCCGGCGCTGTGGAACGTCGCGGGCATCGCCGCCCTGGCGGCGGCGGGCGCCTGGCTCGTCTCGCCCACCCTGCCGCTGTACGCGCGCATGGACCGGCTGGCGCTGGCCCTCGCGTGGGGAACGGTCGCCGGCAGCGTGCTGCAACTCGCCGTACAGCTGCCGGCGTGCCGCCGGCTGCTCGGCGGCCTGGCGCCGCGCGTGTCGTGGCGCGGCGAGGGCGTGCGCGACGTCCTCGTTGCCTGGACGCCGCTCGTCCTGGGGGCCGGGGTGGCCCAGATCTCGGGGATCGTGGACACGGTCCTCGGATCCCTGGCCGGCCCGGGCGGCGTGGCCAGCCTCGCCTATGCGCAGTTGCTCCAGACGCTGCCCGTGAGCCTGTTCGGCGTCTCGGTGGCGGCCGTGGCCCTCCCCGATCTCGCCCGGGACGCCGCCGACGGCACCGCCACGGAGGCGCTGCGGGGCCGCCTGGCGGCGGGGTTCCGGCGGGTCGGGTTCTTCGTCGTTCCGTCGGCGTTCGCGTTCGTGACCCTGGGCGGCCCCCTGGTCGCGGCCCTGTTCCAGACCGGCGAGTTCGGGCCCGACGACACGGAGCTGGTCGCCGGCGTGCTCGCCGCCTACGGGATCGGCCTGCTGGGCGCCGCGTCGGTCAAGCTGTTCGCCTCCGGGTTCTACGCCCTGCGCGACACCCGCACCCCGGTCGTGGTGGCCGTCGTCTCGCTCGCCGTCTCGACGGGCCTGGCCGTGCTGTTGATCCGGCCGTTCGGACCCGCGGGCATCGCGCTCGGCTCGTCGGTCGGCGCGCTGGTCAATCTCGCGGCGAACCGCGCGTTGCTCGAGCGGCGGCTTGGTCCGGTGCTCGGCCGGGCCGATGGCCGGAGCCTGTTCGTCGCGGTCGCGGGCGCGGGCACGGGCGCGGCGGCGGGG
>JBOHSV010000399.1:0-4787 GCA_050921735.1 Gemmatimonadales bacterium
GGGGATGGCCGGGCGCAGGCGCCGCGGCGGCGCCAGACTCGCCGGCTCGGGCGCGGGCTCCTGGCCCGTGAGCGCGTAGTACACCACGGCCGCGACCGCGTACACGTCGCTGGCGGGTTCCCCCGCGGCGCCCTCCCGGACCTCCGGCGCCATGCAGGCCGCCCCGGGCACGGCACCCGGCGGCACGACGTCCAGGCAGCGGTTGGCGTAGCGCACGTCCGTGATGACTCCGCGTCCTGAGATGTCGAGGAGTAGCGCGGACGGGACGATGCGCCGCACGATGACGCCCCGGGCGTGCGCGTGCTCCAGCGCGCTCAGCAGGTCGCGCACGAGCGACATGACGGCGGGAATGGGCCGCGGCCCGCGGCGCACGGCTTCCTCCAGGCTCTCGCCCTCGATCCAGTTCGCCGTGCGGTAGGCGATCCCGGTCACCTCGGCGGCCGCATAGACGTGCCGAATCGCGGGGTGGTCCAGCGCCGCCAGCGTCTCCGTCTCGCGCAGGAACCACGCCCGGCCGGGAGAATCGGGAATCAGATGCACGCGCAGGGCGACGGGCCGCTTGAGCACCCGGTCCCACGCGCGGTACAGGGCCCGCTCGCGGGACAGCGCCACCAGCTGATCGAGCCGGAAGGCCGGGTCCAGCGCCTTGAGCGCGGCGCTGAGGAGATCGACGGGCGGCGTGTCCGGGACCATGGCGCGGGGGAATCTACACGCCGGCCGGCGCTGGCAGGAACGCGCGGTCGGGCGCAGATTTCGTACCGTGCTCGACCATTCCGCCGAGGCCAGCGTTCCCGAGCGCCGCTACGTGATCGAGCGGCGCGTCCTCCCCGATCGCCGCAGCGGCTTGGACCAGCGCATCGGGCCCCGGCGCTTCGAGATCCGGTGGGTCGAGACTGAGCGCCGCGCCCGGGCCGACCGCCGCGCGCCCGTCGAGCGCCGCAGCCCCATGCCGCGACGCAGCTGGTTCGAGCGGCGTGGCTCCGGCCTCAGCTGGGTCGAACCGTTCCCACCCTGACGGCCGCACCCCCCAAGGGAGCTGACGGTATAGCTTAGACGCCGATGACCGAGATGCGACCCTACGCCGTGACGCTCGTGGCGGCGGTGAGCGGCAGGCGGTTCGAGGCGCTGGGCACGCGGATCCGGCTCGGCCGGGGGAAGGCCTGCGAGGTTCAGCCGGTCGCGCCGGACGACACGACGGTGTCGCGGGTGCACGCCGAGTTGACGGTAGGATCCACCGGCGCGCTGGTTCTGCGCGACGCCGGCAGTCGCACCGGCACGTTCCTCAACGGCGAACGCGTCACTCAGCCCACCCCCGTGCGGCTGCGCGACCGGATCCGGCTGGGGTCCGGTGGCCCGGAGCTGATCCTGGAAGGCCTCGGGACGGCGCCCGTGCGGGCCGTGTCCCGGCGGGGCGGCGCCGGCCTCGGACAGCGGACGGTCATAGGTCTGATCTCCAGGGCGCTCGCGGACGCGCGGGCGGAGCGCAAGCGGGGCGGACGCGGCTCCACGGCGTTCCTGCGGGCGCTCGCCGAAGGGCAAGATGCGCGGCGCAAGATCCGCTGGCTCACGAGTGCGGGCGTGAGTCTGATGGTGCTGCTGGGCGGCGGCCTGTACGGTGTATACTGGCTGCTGTCGCGGGAAGTGGAGCGAACGGAGCGCGCCCTCCGCACGGCCGAAGACTCGGCTCGAGCCGAGACGGAGCGGCTGCGCCGGGAGCTGCGGGAGGCGCGCGCCGGTGCGGCGCCGGCCGCCCGGGTGGAGTCGCTGGGCGCGGCACTCGTGGCGGCGCAGACCCGGACATCCGAGCTGCAGGCGGCGTTGGAGCGCGCTCAGGCGGCGCTGGCGGGTCAAGTGCAGGCCGGTGAGCACCGCCGGCTCGAGGCCCAGCGGGAGCTGGAGCGCCTGCGCGAGCAGCTCGCCGCCGCGGAGCGCCGCGCGCCCTCGGCCGCGCTCATCGACAGCCTGCGGCGCGCCGTGTCCGCCGCCGAAACGCAAACCGCCAGCCTCGACGCCAAGCTGCGCGCCATCCGCGGCGTCGACTTCGCGGGCATCGCCCAGCAGACCCAAGCCGCCGTCGGCCTGATCACCGTCGCCCTGGGCGGCGACTACTTCGACGGCACGGGCTTCGTCATCTCCTCCGACGGCCACATGCTGACCAACTGGCACGTCGTGGCCGACAGCGCCCACGGGCGCGCCGATACCATCTGGGTCACCATGGCCGACGACACGCGCGCGCAGCTGGCGGACATCGTGGCGCTGTCACGGGAGCGCGACCTCGCGGTCCTCAGACTCCGCGAGTATCAGGGACCGCATCTCGCTGCGGTCGACTGGGCCGGCACCCGGGCCCGGCAGGGGGAACCCGCCGCGCTCATCGGGTTCCCGGCGGGCGTGGGTTTCGCGCGGGACGGGTCGCGGACCGTGCGCACCTCGATGACCGCGGGCATCCTGAGCCGCGTGACCACGGATCTCGTTCAGTTCGACGGCATGACCATCGGGGGGTCGTCGGGAAGCCCGGTGTTCAATGCCAACGGCGAGGTGATCTCGGTGCATCGCGCCGGCTTGCGACAGGGACCCGGCTTCGCGCTGTCCGTCCCGGTCCGGTACGCCATCCCCCTCCTGCCCGCCGAGCTGCGCGCCCGCCTGGCGTTGCCCTGAACAGGGGCCCCGCATCAGGTTCGAGCGGGCGTTCGGCCATGACTTGCCACCTTGCAAGCTGCCGTGGGGCAGGGCTTTTGCGGCGCCCCTGTCTGACCGACTGTCAAATATCTTGACGGTGTTGCGAATCCGCCACATCCGGTACGGTCTTTGCTATTTTGGTGGCTGGTTATTGGCAGGTGCACAATTCCTTACCGGGCAGCCACGGGCTGCAGGAGCTCTTCACGTGTTCTCGAGACGACTGACGGTGGCGCTGCTGGTGCTTGGCGCGGCCGGAATGACCAACCGGGTCGCGGCCCAATCGTGCACCGGCAACCCCTGCAGCGTGGGGAACACCGTGTCCGCGACGGTCGGGACGTTGCTGCGGCTGACGCTCAGCACCACGACCACGGCGCTCCCGGCGCCGAGCGAGGCGGAGTTCGACGCCGGCTTCCAGGATGCGGCCGGCCCGTCGGCAACCGTCAAAGCGAACCGGTCCTGGACGCTGAAGGTCAGCGCGGCGGCCGCCAACTGGACCACGGACAACCTGGTGGTGAAGCCGGCGGGCGACCTGCAGTGGGCGACGGTCGCCGGCGGCCCGTATGCCGGACTCGCGGTCGCGGCGGCGGACGTGGCGAGCAGCGGCGCGACGGCCAGCTTCGCCCAGGCCATGTTCTACCGGGTGTTGTGGAGCTACGCGAACGACGCGCCGGGTAACTATTCGCTCGTGGTGACCTATACGGTCACCGCGCCCTGACGCCGTGCGTTGGGTGACGAGGTGCGGGCGCGCCGTCCGAGGCGTGCCCGCCCTGTCGTTTCTGGCCCTGGCGCCCGCGCCGGCGGCCGCCCAGCTCGCCGTGGACCAGGCCGAGATCTTCGTGCACCCGGGGGCCGTGGGACAGGGGGTCGTCTCGTTTCACGTCTCCAACGAGAGCGACCAGTTGGTCGAGGGTCGAGTCTATCTCGGCGACTGGGACCGGGACGAGGACGGCGAGAATCGCTTTCTGGCCAGCGGCACGCTGCCGCAGTCGTGCGCCCGGTACCTGCGAGTGTTTCCGCTCTCCCTGCGCCTGCCCCCGGGGACCGGCCAGGCCGTGCGGATCTCGATTGACGGGCAGGCGGATACCCTGAGCGCGGCGTGCTGGAGCATCGTGTTCGTCGAGAGCAGCGTCCCGCCGCCGCCCGGCGGTCGCCAGATCGCCTACGTCACCCGGCTGGGCGTGAAGGTGTACCTCGTGCCTTCGGGCCTCACCGACGACGGGGAAGTCGCCGACATGGCGGTGCGCGCGGGGGTGGTGGAGGTGCGGTTTCACAACACGGGCGGCACGCCCCTCTGGGTGGGCGGCGGGGTCGAGTACCGCCGCCTCGACAATTCGGTGGCGGCCTCGGACAGCATCCCGCAGTTCCCCGTACTCCCGGGCGCCGACCGCCGGGTCAGGCGGCGCGTCCCGCCGCTCGCGCCGGGCCGCTACGTCGTGCTGGCGCTGCTCGACTACGGCGGCGCGGAAATCGCGGCGGGCCGGGCTTCCGTCGAGGTCCCGTGAACACGTGGCGCCGAGCCTGGTGGCGCGCGGCCCGTCTGCTGCTGCCGTGCTGGCTCGTCGCCACGGCGCGGGGCATGGCGCAGCCGGGCGTGGATCTCGTCCTGTCCCAGGCGCCCAGCGTGTTTCCCGCGCCCACCGTGGCGGCGTATGACGCGGGGTTCGTGCTCGATCCCAACCCCATCGTGTTCACGGTCAATGCGAGCGGCGGCCCCCCGGTCCCCAGGACCACGATCGTCTCCGTTCGGGCCGCGGCCCCCACGCTCGGCGGCGGGAAGCCCGTCGCCGATCTGGAGTGGCGCCGGGCCGACCTCGGGACGTGGAACGCGATCAGCACGACGGATGCCGTCATCGAGTCCCGTCCGATCGTGAGGAGCGGGCTCAACGATCCCTGGTCGAACGGCGTCTTCCTGCGGATCCGATTGTCCTGGGCGACCGACCCGCCGGGGACGTATGCGACGCCGCTGGTGTTCACCCTGACCGTGACCACGCCGTGAAACCGGGACGGGCGGTTGGCGTGCTGCTCGCCGTCGCGCTCGGGGTGCCGGCCTTCGCCCGCCCGGGCTCCTGCCAGCGGGCGGAGCCGCCGGCGTCGGCGCAGCTCGCGGAACC
>JBOHSV010000400.1:0-1603 GCA_050921735.1 Gemmatimonadales bacterium
ACCCAGCCGGGCGGGGTCCACGCCACGTCGCCGACGGTCAGATGCAGGAGCTCCGCCAGGGAGGCGCGCAGCGGCGCCAGGCGGGCGCGGATCGCGTCGAGACGCTCGGCGAGTCGGCTCACGACGACGTCACGGCACCGGCGGCTCCGCCCCGATCTCGTACTCCCCGGGCGGCTCCGTGCCCAGGAGGTGGCGCACGAAGTAGTCCCACCGCCGCCGCGTCATGTACGGGCTCAGCGGGCCGTAGCCGTGTCCGGCGTTGGGGAAGATCAGGAGATCGAAGTCCTTGTTCGCCCTGATCAGCGCGTCCACCACGAGGTAGGTGTTGTACGGCGGCACGTTGGCGTCCATCCCGCCGTGCGCGAGCAGCAGCTTGCCCTGGAGCTTCGCCGCGTGGGTCTGGTTGGCCTCGTCGGCGTAGTTGTCGCCATCGCCGCCGCGCACCAGCAGCCCCTGGTAGCGCTCGCCCCAGTCGTCCTCGTAGTTGCGGTTGTCGTGATTGCCCGATTCCGCGATGCCCACCTTGAAGAAGTCCGGGTACCGGAACATCGCCGCCGCCGTCGCGAAGCCGCCGCCCGAGTGTCCCCAGATCCCCACCCGCTCGACGTCGATCCACGGATACCGCTCGGCCAGCTGCCGGATGCCCGCCACCTGGTCGGGGAGCGTGTTGTCCCCCATCCGGCCGTAGTACGCGTCGTGAAACGCCTTGGACCGGCCGGGCGTGCCCATGCCGTCGAGCGCGACCACGATGAACCCGAGCTCCGCCAGCGCCTGATGGTCGCGGCGCGCGGCCGTGAAGCTGCGCGGGCCCACGCTGCCGCTCTGCGGACCGGGATAGATGTAGTCGACGATCGGATACCGGGCGGCCGAATCGAGGCGCGTGGGCGTGTACATGAGCCCGTACAGGTCGGTCGTGCCGTCGCGGGCCTTCACGGTGATCGGCGTGGGCGGGCGCCACCCGGTCGCCGTGAGCCGCGAGACGTCGGCCCGCTCGAGCTCCACCAGCACCCGGCCGTTCCGGTCGCGCAGCACGCTCACCGGGGGCGTCGCGGGCGTCGAGTAGGTATCGATGAACGACCGGCCGTCGGGCGCCATCGAGATCGCGTGATCCGCGTTCTCGGGGGTCAGCAAGGTCCGGCCCCGGCCGTTCACCCCGATGCGATAGAGGTGCCGGAAGTACGGATCGCGCCCGGGCTCCTTGCCCTGCCCCGTGAAGTAGATCGCGCGCGCGCGCGCGTCCACGTGCACGATGTCCACCACGTTCCCGTCGCCCGACGTGATGCGATGCTTGAGCCGGCCGGTGCCGAGATCGTACAGGTAGAGGTGGATCCAGTCGTCGCGCTGCGACCACCAGATCAACTCGTTCGACGCAGGCAGCACCCGCCAGAGGTTCTCGGAGAGCGACGCGTCGCCGATCTGCGTCTCGCTATGCTCTTCGAGGACCGTGCGAACTTCTCCGGTCTGCGCATTGGCAACCCGCAGCCAGGCGCTCTTGTGATCGCGCGAGCTCGAGATGAACGCCAGGTGCGAACCGTCGGGATACCACTGCACGTCGCAGATCGTGCCGCCGCTGCATGCGACGTGGTCCGAAACAGTGGATCGA
>JBOHSV010000401.1:0-3480 GCA_050921735.1 Gemmatimonadales bacterium
TGACCAGCCAGACCCAGAAATCCATCGGGCCTCAGCCCTGGGATCCCTGCCCGCCCGACGCGCCCTCTTCACCGCGCGCGATGGAGCGCCGCATGTCCGTGTCGCTCACGACGTTCTGGTAGCGCGCATAGTCCATGACGCCGAAGTTGCCCTGGCGAAACGCCTCGGCCATGGCCAGCGGTACCTGCGCCTCGGCCTCCACGACTTTCGCGCGCATCTCCTGCGTCTTCGCCTTCATCTCCTGCTCCTGCGCCACCGCCATGGCCCGGCGCTCTTCGGCTTTCGCCTGGGCGATGCGCTTGTCGGCCTCCGCCTGGTCGGTCTGGAGCTCCGCCCCGATGTTCTTGCCCACGTCCACGTCGGCGATGTCGATCGAGAGAATCTCGAACGCGGTGCCGCTGTCGAGTCCCTTCCCGAGCACGGTCTTCGAGATGTTGTCCGGGTTCTCGAGCACGGCCTTGTGCGAGGCGGACGAACCGATGGTGGACACGATGCCCTCGCCCACGCGCGCCAGGATCGTCTCTTCACCGGCGCCGCCCACCAGGCGGTTGATGTTCGCCCGCACCGTGACGCGCGCGATCGCGATGAGCTGAATGCCGTCCTTGGCCATGGCGGCGACCCGCGGCGTGTTGATCACCTTGGGGTTGACGGACACCTGCACCGCTTCGAGCACGTCGCGGCCGGCGAGATCGATGGCCGCCGCGCGCTGGAACCCCAGCTCGATGCCCGCCTTGTCCGCCGAGATCAGCGCCTTGACGACCCGATCGACGTTGCCGCCCGCGAGGTAGTGCGCCTCGAGCAGGTCCACTTTGAGCTGGAGTCCCGCCTTGGTCGCATTGATGAGCGGCCGCACCACCGCCTCGGGGCTCACCTTGCGCAGCCGCATGCCGATCAGCGTGCCGAACCCGATCGGCACCCCGGCCGCGAGCGCCTCGATCCACAGGCGGATCGGCACGAACGAGAGAATCGTCCCCAGGATGATGAGCCCGAAGACGATCGCGACGAAGATCAGCCAGGGAGCCGTTTCGAGCAGGTCTTGCATCAGGGACTCCGCTATGGATGAGTGAGCTACGCGGTGCCGCCGTCGTCTTCCGGCAGCACCACCAGACGGTACGCCTCGGCCCGCACGACCCGAACGCGGCTTCCCTTCGGCACGAACCCGCCCTCGGAGACGACATCCATGCGCTGGTCGCCGAACCGCGCGGTCCCGGCCGGCCGCAGGTCGACCAGCGCCACGCCCACCGCGCCCACCAGCTCGCTGCGCGTGTCGCCGGACACGTACCCCTCGGCTCGCGACGTCGCGGCCCGGAGGAGAATGCCGAGCCGCCGCTCGCTGCGCGGCAGCTGGCGCGCCACCAGATACAGCGCGGCGCCGAAGATCAGCAGCTGCGACAGGAAGACGCTCGTCGCCCGCACCACGTCCTGCCACGTGCGCAGGTCGCCCAGCAGCGCCAGGAAGATCGCGGCGCCGATGCACACGATCCCGAGCACGCCCGCGATTCCGAAGCCCGGGATCACGAAGATCTCGGCCGCCAGGAGCCCGAGGCCCACGACGAGCAGGATGACGTCCTCCCACCCCGCGAGCCCCACGATCATGTGGCTCCCGAAGAACAGCGCCAGGGCGCCCAGCCCGATGGCGCCCGGGAAGCCGAAGCCCGGCGTCTTGATCTCCCACATGATGCCGAGCATCCCGAGGGGCAGCAGCAGCGCCGCGACCACTGGATGGGTGAGAAACCGCACCAGCGCCTCCGCCCAGTTCACCCCGGTGACCACGACCTCGGCGTCGGGCGCCCCGATCGCCGCGAGCAGGGAGTCGAAGCTCGCGACCTCGATGGCGTAGCCGACCCGCACCGCTTCGTCGGTCGTGAGGGTCAGCAGCTTGCCCTTCTCCACGACGCCCGGCACCTCGATGTCGGGATCCACCATGGCTTCGCCGATGCGCGGATCGAGGCCTCGGCGCTCGGCGAGCGCGCGGTACTGGGCGCGCATGGCGCTCTGCGCCTTCTCCGAAGCGGTCTCCCCCTCGCCCTGCACCACCGTCGAGGCGCCGATCAGCGCGTCCGGGACCATGAACACCGAGTCGGCGGACACCGAGATCAGCGCGCCCGCCGAGATCGCGCGCGGGTGCACGAACGCGTAGACCGGCACCCGCGCCTCGCTCACGGCGTCCACGATCTGGAGCGCGGCGTCCACCCGGCCGCCCAGGGTGTTGATGTCCAGGATCGCGGCGCGCGCCTCGGCCCGCTCCGCCTCGCGCAGGGACCGCCGGATGAACGGCGCGATCCCCAGCTCGATCACGCCGGTGACGGGAATCCGATACACCACCGGACGCTGGGCGGGGGCGGCATCCGCCAGCACCGCGAGCGCGGCGAGGGCGACCAAACCGGCACGACGCAGCATGCGTTAAGCTACCGCAACGCCAATCCGGCGCCAAGCGTAGTACGGGACGGTGCTATAGAATCCCTACCATTCCGGGAGGTGGTGCTCATGAAATCCCCGCTGCTCGCCGTGCTCGCCTGCTCGCTGGGAGCGGGCGCCGTGCTCGATGCCCCCCCTCCGCCCGTGGACATCAAGGAATGGCCGGTCCCCTGGGAGCGCACCCGCCCGCGCGATCCCTACGTCGCGCCCGACGGCCGGATCTGGTTCGTGGGGCAGACGGGCGACTACCTCGCCTACCTGGTGCCCGCGAGCGGCGAGTTCAAACGCTACGAGCTCGATCGCGGCACGGGACCGCACAACCTCATCGTGGACCGCCAGGGCATGGTGTGGTACGCCGGGAACCGCGCGGCCCACATCGGCAAGCTCGACCCCAGGGACGGCACGATCACGAAATACCCGATGCCCGACCCCGCCGCCCGTGACCCGCACACCCTGGTGTTCGACTCGCAGGGCGATATCTGGTTCACCATGCAGGGCGCGAACCGCGTAGGCAAGCTGACGGTCGCCACGGGCGCCGTGCGGATCATTCAGGTGCCCACGCCGCGGGCGCGGCCCTACGGCATCGAGGTGGACTCGAACGATCGCCCGTGGATCGTGCTGGTGGGGACGAACAAGATCGCCACCGTGGACCCGGCCACGATGCAGCTGCGCGAGATCGAGCTGCCGCGCGCCGGCACCCGGCCGCGGCGGGTCGCCATCACGTCCGACGATAACATCTGGTACGTGGACTACGCCGAGGGCTACGTGGGCCGCTACGATCCCGCGAGCGGGAAGGTGGACGAGTGGCGGGCGCCGTCGGCGGCCCAATCCCGTCCCTACGCCATGGCGTCCGACGACCGGGACCGCATCTGGTTCGTCGAGACGGGCCCCGAGCCCAACACGCTCGTCGGGTTCGATCCCAAGACCGCGCAGTTCTTCAGCGAGACCGCCGTGCCGAGCGGCGCGGGCACCGTGCGCCACATGGTGTTCCACGCGCCATCCCGCGCCATCTGGTTCGGCACGGATGCAAACTCCATCGGGCGCGCCCTCGTTCCGTAGGAC
>JBOHSV010000402.1:0-1761 GCA_050921735.1 Gemmatimonadales bacterium
CGATGAGCGCGGCGCCGCGCTTCACCACGGTCGCGATCACGCGCTCCAGGCACCGATCCACGGTCTCGACCGCCTTGACCGCGGCGCCCAGGATGCCGGAGTGGCCCACCATGTCGGCGTTGGCGTAGTTGCACAAGACCAGATCGTGGTGCCCCGCCTCGATGGCGCGGCACAACACGTCCGTCACGCCGCGGGCGCTCATCTCCGGCATCAGGTCGTAGGTGGCGACCTGGGGCGACGGCACCAGCAGCCGCTCCTCGCCGGGGTAGGGCGCCTCGTACCCGCCGTTGAAGAAGTAGGTCACGTGCGCGTATTTCTCGGTCTCCGCCGTGCGGAAGGTGCTCTTGCCGCGGTCGGCCAGGACCTCGGCGACGATCTGCGACAGCACGCGCGGCCCGAAGGCCGTGGGAAAGGGGAACGTCTCGTCGTACGGCGTCATGGTGACGAGATCCACGGCGGGCCGGTCGGAGACGTCGAATTCGGCGAACCCGTCCTGGGCCAGCGCCCGCACGATCTGGCGCATGCGGTCAGCGCGGAAGTTGACGCAGAACACGCCGTCGCCCGGGGCGATGCGCGGCGTCCGCTCGATCACCCGCGGCTTCACGAACTCGTCCGTCTCGCCCGCCTCGTAGGCCTGCCGCACCGCCGCGACCGGGTCGGGCGCCGGCGCTCCGATGCCGCGGACCATGGCGTCGTAGGCGAGCTTGGTGCGGTCCCAGCGCTTGTCCCGGTCCATGGCGTAGTAGCGGCCAACCACCGACGACACGACCGCCCGACCGCCCGCCTCGACCAAATCTTCCATGAATTCCAGTCCCGACTGGGGCGGCGTGTCCCGCCCGTCGAGCCAGGCGTGGACGCACACCTCCAGCTCGTGGCGCCGGCCCAGCTCGACCGCGGCGAACAGGTGCCGGTCGAGCGCGTGGATCCCGCCGGTGCCGATGAGGCCGAGGAGGTGGAGCCGGCCGCCGCGGCGCTGGACGGCCGCGCACAGCTCGGTGAGGGCGGGGATGCGGAAGAACTCGCCCGACTCGATGCTCTGCGAGATGCGCACGATGTCTTGCGCCACCACGCGGCCCGCGCCGAGGTTCAGGTGTCCCACCTCGCTGTTGCCGATCTGACCCTCGGGGAGGCCGACGGCGCGGCCCGAGGCCTCCAGCAGGGTGTGCGGCGCGCGCGCCCACAGCCGGTGCCACACCGGCGTCACGCCCAGCTCGATGGCGTTGCCTTCCGCGCCGGGGCGGAAACCCCAGCCGTCCAGCACGACCAGCACGACCGGGGTGCGCGACCCTCGCATCTCTGCCATATTGAAGGGGATGCAATTTACCCACGCGTCACGCCTCCTACCAGCGTTGCTCCTCGTGTCCGCGCCCGTCGTCTCGGGATCCGCCGCCGGGCAGGCGCGCTATCGCGTGCTGAACGACGGCGAGTGGTTTCACCAGGAGGCCAACGGCCGCCGGCTCGCCCGCCTGGCGCGCGGGGCGGTGGTGAGCGGCGGCGAGACCCAGGGCGCCTGGGCGCGCGTGACCATCGAGGGCTGGATCTGGAGCGAATCGGTGGGTCCGACGCCGCGCGCCGGGTTCGATCTCACGGTCACCCGCGCCCCCGAAGAGAACCTGCGCTCGGCGCCGGCGGGCGCGCTGGTGGCCAAGCTGGCGCAGGGGTTCCTCCTGACCCGCCTGGGCGAGGACGGCCGCTGGGTGCGGGTGCAGCGCTCCGGGTGGGTGCGGCAGGATGCGCTGGAGGAGGCGGGGACGCCCACCG
>JBOHSV010000403.1:0-9628 GCA_050921735.1 Gemmatimonadales bacterium
GGCTTGCGCCGGGCCAGCGCGTAGGCCGCGAGGATGGGGAAGCCCACGGTGTTGTCCAGGTAGCACACCACCGCATCCGGCAGCTTGTCGGGATCCACCTTGCCCCAGCTGACGGCTTCCGCCGGCGTCGCCCCCGACAGGCCGCCGGTATCGGGCCGCGCGTCGGTGATCTGGAGGTAGTAGTCGTGGCCCTTCTCGCTGATGCCGAGCACTTCCTGGATCTGCGGCTCCGTCTGGAGCACGAAGTTCTTGGGGCTCCCCCCGCCGATCAGGAGCACGCCGCTCTTGCCGCCCGAGACCTTGGCCTCGAACACGATCGCCGAGGTCTCGTTCACATCCGCGCTCACGTCGAACCGCAGCCGGCTGCCGGTAAGGGCCTGCTCGGCCACGTTCATGCCGATGGACGAGTCGCCGGGGGACGACGTGTAGATCGGCACGGCGCACGCGTGGGCCACCGACAGGACCGACTTGCGCTTGAGCCCCAGCGCCTTCTCCCGCTCCCGCACGAACCCGCCCAGCCGGTAGTGGTACTCCGCCGTGCTCATGGGCCGCTGGAACTCCGGCCGCGCCGACACCTCGCGGATGAAGTGGTCGGTCGACAGCAGGACCTCGTAGTCGAAGAAGATGTCGTAGATGCGGACCACCCCGTGTTCGTGCAGCTCGACGTCGTCCGCGAACGGAGTGCCGCGGTGCATCGTCAGGCCGAGTCCGAAGTGCGCGTCGTGGTACAGGTTGGCCCCGGTCGACACGATCCAGTCGACGAAGCCCGCCTCCATCAGCGGGATGATCGTGGACATGCCGAGCCCGGCGGGCGTCATCGCGCCGGTGAGGCTCATGCCGACCGTGACGTCGTCCTCGAGCATGCGCTCCGCGAACAGCCGGCACCCCTCCGCCAGGCGGCCGGCGTTGTAGGCCAGGAACGCGTTGTCCACCAGCTCCGCCGCGGATTCCTTGCCGGTGATCGGCTTGGGATCGATGCGCTGGCCGCGCAAAAAATCCTTGCGTGTCGTCATCGGTCTATGGGCTCACCTGCGCGAAGGATTGAGAGCGGCGCTCGCGCGCCGTCGTGATCAGCCGCACGACCTCGCGGGGGTCGTCGGTGACGTGAAACAGCGTGAGATCCTCGGTGGCGATCTTCCCTTCCCCGGCCACCCGCGCCTCGAGCCAGTCGGCGAGGCCCCGCCAGTACTCGCTCCCCAACAACACCACCGGGAAATACTTCACCTTCCCTGTCTGGATCAACGTAAGCGCCTCGAACAGCTCGTCCAGCGTCCCGTACCCGCCCGGGAACACGACGAACGCCGTCGCGTACTTCACGAACATCGTCTTGCGGACGAAGAAGTAGCGGAAGTTGATCGACCGCTCCACGTAGGGGTTGGTGCCCTGCTCGAAGGGCAGCTCGATGTTGCAGCCGATGGAGATCGAGCCGCCCTCCTGCGCCCCGCGGTTGGCCGCCTCCATGATGCCCGGACCGCCGCCGGTGATGATCGCGAAGCCCTCCCGGGCGAGCAGCCGGGCGGTCTCGACCGCCCGCTCGTACATCGGATCCCCGGCGCGCGTGCGCGCCGAGCCGAAGAACGACACCGCGGAGGACACGTCCGACAGCGTGTCGAACCCCTCGACGAACTCGCCCATGATGCGCAGCACGCGCCACGGGTCCGTGCTGGTGAACGGCGCCCGCCGCTCCACTCCGGAGGGGGGCGGCGGGGGTCGCAGGAATTGTTCGTCCTCAGTGATCGGCTTCGGATGCGAGCCGCTCGAGCGCTGCGACATGGTCGTCCTGGACGTTGTAGAAGAAAGGTGACAGGCGGACGTGCCCCGGGCGCGCGTCCGCCACGATGCCGGCCTCCGCCAGCCGGCGCACCACGCCCGCGGGGTTCTCCACGGGCAGCGCGACGATCCCGGAGCGCTGCTCGGGCCGGTCCGCCACCCGGGGCCGCAACCCCAGCGCCCGCGCGCGCGCGATCAGGTCTTCGGTGAGCGCCGCCGTCGCCTCGCGGACGCCGGGCACGCCGATCTCCTCGATGTATTCGAGGCCGCCGAGCTGCGCCGAGACGGCCGCGAGCGACGGCGTGCCCAGCTCGAAGCGCCGCGCGTCGCCGTGCGGCTCGAAGGACCGCGGGTCGAAGGCGAACTGGTCCTTGTGCCCGAACCACCCCGCCACCCGGGGCGCCAATCGGCCCGCCAGATCCTCGCGCACGTACAGGAACGCCGTGCCCGGGCCGCCGAGCAGCCACTTCAGCCCGCCGCCCGCGAGGAAGTCCACGCCCGCGGCGTGCACGTCCACGGGGATTTGACCCACCGATTGGTAGGCGTCGATCAGGGTCACGGCGCCGCGCGCGCGCGCGGCGTCAGCCACCGCCTTGAGGTCCTGGACCGCCCCCGTGGTGAAGAACACGTGCGAGGTCGCGACCACGGCGGTGCGCTCGTCCACGGCGCTGGCGATGGCCTCGACGGGCACCGTCACCCCGTCGGGGCTCTCGACCACCACGACCTCGATCCCGCGCCCCGCCTTGGCGAGCCACTGGTGGGCGACCGTGGGGAAGTCGAGTGCCGTGACGACGACTCGTGGGCGCCGGTGGTAGTCGATCGCCTCGGCCACGACGCTCACCGCCGCCGAGAGGCTCGGCGCGAGGGCGATCTCCCCGGGCGCCGCGCCCACCAGCCGCGCGTACCGCGCGCGCAGCTCGGCCAGGGCCGCCCACCACGTGTCGTACCACGCCGGCGCGCCGCGCGCCTGCCAGACATCCAGGAATTCGGCTACCTTGCGGCGGGCCCGCTCGCCCAGGGCGCCGAGCGAGCAGGTGTTCAGGTAGATCCGGTCCCGGAAGATCGGGAATTCGCTCCGGTACCGGGCCAGAGGGTGCGCGCCCGCCTGGGCCCGCGCCGCGGAACCGGCGGCGGGGGGGCCGGGGGGGCCGCTTGCCACCGTCATAGTGCGCCAATATACAGAAGGAATGCAGACCACCGCGAGTTGGATCGCGCTGTTCGCCCGCCTGTCGGCGCGCGCCCTCGTGAGCCCGCGCACGGCGCTGGACCTCGTGCGGCTCGCCTGGAGCGTCCGCGCGCGCGACTGGTACCGCCGGCCGCCGTTCCTCCCGCTCCCTCCGCGCGAGTACACCCGGTGGCGCATGTACACCGCGTACGGCGACGAAGATGCGATTCCGCCGATGGACGACGTCCTCCGGTTCGCGAGATGGCGGCGGGAGACGATGGGACTATGACGAATGGCGTCGAGCAGAAACGTCGAACGGAGGCGTCGAACAGAACCGTCGACGTGAAGCGTAGGGCGCTCGCGCTCGGGTTCGATGCCGTGGGGATCACCACCCTCGAGCCGAACGCGCACGCGGCGGAGCTCGAGCGCTGGCTCGCGGCGGGCCACGCGGCCACCATGACCTACCTGCACCGCCAGGCCGAAAAGCGCCGCGAGCCAGCGCGCATCTGGCCCCAGGCGCGGACGGCGGTGGTGACGCTGCTGAACTACTGGCACGGCCCGGAAGCCCGCCCGGGTGGGTCGACTCCCGGGCGCGTGGCGCAGTACGCCTGGGGCTCGGACTACCACGACGTGGTTGGCCGCCGGCTGGATCGCCTCGCCGAGGCGATTCGCGACGTGGCACCCGGCGTGCAGACGCGCCGCTTCGTGGATGCCGGCCCGGTGCCCGAGCGCGAGCTGGCCCAGCGCGCCGGCCTCGGCTGGGTCGGCAAGAACATGATGCTGATCCATCCGGAGATCGGCTCGTTCACGTTCATCGGCGTGGTGCTGACCGACGCCGACCTCGCGCCCGATCCGCCGTTCGGGGCCGATCGCTGCGGCACCTGCCGACGCTGCCTCGACGCCTGTCCCACGGACGCGTTCGTCGCGCCGCACGAGCTGGATGCGCGGCGGTGCATTTCCTATCTCACCATCGAGCATCGGGGCGAGTTCACGCCGGCCCAGCGGGAGATGGCGGGCGACTGGGTGTTCGGGTGCGACGTGTGTCAGGACGTGTGTCCGTGGAACGTGCGCTTCGCCGCGGCGACCGCCGATCCGGAGCTGGCGCCGCGGGCCGACGTCGCCGCGCCCGATATCGCGGAGCTGCTCCAGCTCGACGGGCCCGAGTTCGAGGCGGGCTACGGCGATACGCCGTTTGAGCGGCCCGGCTGGGATGGGATGCGGCGCAACGCCCGCGCCGTGCTGGCCGCCGCACCATCACGCCCCGCACGCCCTGGCGCGGGACGGTGAAATTCGTGGTAATGTTGACGTAGCCATCTCCGGAGATGTTCATGCGCCGCCGGTCACCGTTGCTGCTCGCGCTCGTCCTCGTCGCGCCCCTCGCCGCCCAGGAGCCGTACAAGCTGCCCCCGAAGCCCATCGTCGACATCCTCGACGCGCCGCCGCTGCCGTTCGCGCTCGCGAGTCCCGACCGCACGGCGCTGCTGCTCGCCGAGCTGCCGAGCATGCCGACCATCGCCGAGCTCGCCCAGCCGATGCTCCGGCTGGCCGGCAACCGGATCAATCCGGGCACCAACGGCCCGCACCTTCCGGGCCGCATCACGGGACTCGCCATCAAGCGGATCGCCGGCGGTGCGGAGCGCCGGATCGCGCTGCCCGACGACCCGGCGGTGGGGTTCGTCAGCTGGTCACCGGACGGCCGGCGCATCGCCTTCACGCACACGCGCGAGTCGGGACTCGAGCTGTGGGTGGCCGACGCCGCCACGGGGCAGGCGCGCGCCGTCACCGACGCGACCCTCAACGCCGCGGACGGTGCGCCCTGCCAGTGGATGCCGGATTCGGCCCGGCTCCTGTGCCGGTTCGTCCTCGAGGGCCGCGGCGCCGCGCCCCAGCGTGCCAGCGTCCCCGCCGGACCCACGATCCAGCAGACGTCGGGCCGCGCAGCGCCGGTCCGCACCTACCAAGACCTGCTCGACGACGCTCACGACGAGCGGCTGTTCGACTACTACGTCACCGCCCAACTCGTCCTGGTCGACGCCGCGACCGGCGCGCGGACGCCGCTCGGCCGCCCCGCGATCTTCGACCGCGTGGACCCGGCGCCCGACGGCCGATACGTGTTGGTGGCCCGCACCGCGCGCCCGTACTCGTATCTCGTTCCGGCGGGCCTGTTCCCGCAAACGATCGAGATCTGGAACCTCGCGGGTGAGGTCGCTCGCACGGTCGCGAAGCTGCCCCTCGCCGAGCACGTCCCGATTCGCGGCGTGCGCACCGGCCCCCGCGGCATCTCGTGGCAGGCCGGCGCCCCCGCGACGCTCGTCTGGACCGAAGCGCTGGACGGCGGCGACCCGAAGCGGGCGGTCACGCACCGCGACCGTGTGATGACGCTGGCCGCGCCCTTCACGGCAGAGCCCGGCGAGCTCGCGCGGCTCGAGCATCGCTACGCCGGGATCCGGTGGGACGGCGCCGGCACGGCCCTGCTCTCCGAATACGACCGGGAGCGGCGCTGGGCCCGCACCTGGATCCTGGACACCCGGCGTGCCGGCGCCCAACCCCGCCTGCTGTGGGACCGGAGCGTCGAGGATCGCTACGGCGACCCCGGCGATCCGGTGACGCGGGCCACGCCAGCCGGGGAGCGCGTGCTGCTGCGCCAGGGCGACTGGATCTACCTCGACGGGCAGGGCGCCTCACCGCAGGGCGAGCGGCCGTTCCTCGATCGCCTGAACCTCCGCACCCGGCGCAGCGAGCGCCTGTGGCGCGCGGACACCACGCACTACGAGTCGGTCGTCGCGGTGCTGGACGACCGGGCCACCCGGGTCCTGACGCGCCGCGAGTCGCGCACCGAGCCGCCCAACTACTACGTCCGCACGATCCGGGGAGGACGCCTGCGCGCGCTCACCGCGTTCACGCATCCGGCGCCCCAGCTCACCGGGATCGCGAAGCGCCTGGTGACGTACCGGCGCGAGGACGGCATCCCGCTTTCCGGCACGCTGTATCTGCCGCCGGGCTACGAGGGGGGCACCCGGCTGCCGGTGGTCATGTGGGCCTACCCGCGCGAGTTCACGTCGCCGGACGCGGCCGGCCAGGTGAACGCCGCGCCGAACCGCTTCACCCTGCCCCGGGGAGCGTCGCATCTGTTCTTCCTCACCCAGGGCTATGCCGTGTTCGACGATCCGCGGATGCCGATCGTGGGCGGCGACACGGCGAACAACCGTTACGTGGAGCAGCTCGCGGCCAGCGCCCGCGCGGCGGTGCGGGCCGTGGTCGACCTGGGGGTGGCCGAACCCGAGCGGATCGGCATCGGCGGGCACAGCTACGGCGCGTTCATGACCGCGAACCTGCTGGCGCACACCGATCTCTTCCGCGCCGGCATCGCGCGGAGCGGCGCGTACAACCGGACGCTCACGCCGTTCGGCTTCCAGAACGAGAGCCGCACCTACTGGGAGGCGCCGGACGTGTACGACCGCATGTCACCGTTTCAGAACGCGCGCGCAATCGACGAGCCGATCCTGCTGACGCACGGGGAGGCCGACAACAACTCGGGCACCTTCCCCATTCAGTCGGAACGGCTGTACCACGCGCTCACGGGCCTGGGCGGCACCGCCCGGCTCGTGATGCTGCCGCACGAGTCCCACGGCTACGCGGCGCGGGAGTCCGTGCTCCACACGCTCGCCGAGATGGTCGAGTGGATGGACAGGTACGTGAAGCACGCGACGCCCCGGCAGGGGGTCGTGGGCAGCCAGTGAGGGGCGCGGCGCCGGCGCCCGCTGCTTACGGCAAAATCGCCGCCGCCCGGTTGAACCGCTTCGCGGCGGCCGTGACCGCGGGATCGAGCACCGCGGCGAGGCGGTAATACCCTTCCTCGCCCCACTTGGCCAGCGCCACGGCCCGCACCAGCACCTGCTGCAGTCGCTCGTCCGCGGTGGGCGGGATCTCGATTCCCTGGGCCCGCGCGAACGTACGGAAGTCCGCCAGCGCCGATGCCGGCAGCGCCGGACGCGCCGCGAGCGAGTCCAGGGACGGGAGGGAAGCGCCGGCGGCCGTCACGTAGCCGCCGATCCACTTCAGCGGGAGATCGTCTTCACGCACCCGCGCGAGCCACAGCGGCGCGGGATCGGCGTGCGGCAAGACGATATCGGGGTAGATGCCGCCCCCGCCGTACACGGTGCGGCCACCCGCCGTCCGGCACGACGGTCGCCCCGCCGTGTCCCGCTCGGCGCGGGCGAGCCGGAAGTAGTCGCGCCGGGTGACGCCGCGATACTCGCGCTGGATGACCCGGCCGCACGGCGTCCGGATGTGTCCCACCACCAGCACCATCACGGAGCCATCGGCCATGGGAAACCCGCGCATCAGCAGGGCCTTGCCGAAACTCGCCTGCCCCACGATCAGCGCCCGGTCGTGGTCCTGGAGCGCGCCGGCCACGAGCTCCGCCGCGCTGGCCGTTCCGCTGTTGATCAGCACGACCAGCGGCTGACGCTTCTCCCCACTGAAGCTCCAGAACGAGCGGCCCACCCGCACCGTGTCCTTGTCGTCCTTGGCCTTCTTGCGGTACTGGGCGGTGTAGACCACGGCGCCCGCGGGGAGGAATTCGCCGGCCACCTTCGCCGCCTGCTTCAGGCTTCCCCCTCCGTTGTCGCGCAGGTCGAGCACCAGCCGTCCCATGCCGCGTTTCTCCAACCGGCCCACCGCGTCATGGAGGTCGTCCGCCGCCTTCTCGTTCGCGAACGTGGTCACCCGGATGTAGCCGGTCTCCCGGTCCAGCAGGAACGCCGCGGGCACGGCGGTCGTCTCCTCGACGCGCTCGCGCTTGACGGTGCGGTCGAGGGTGACGAGTGAGCCGTCCAGGCGCCGGCGCTGCAGGCTGAGCCGCACCGTCAACCCCTTCCGGCCCGCCAGCATGATCTCGAGCTCCTCGGCGCTCTCGGCGCTGACGGATTGGGAATCCACGGCCACGAGCTCGTCGCCCGGCAGGACGTCCAGCTTGCCCGCGGCCGATCCGGGCGCGACGCTGACGACCACGGGCGACCCGCCGAAGAAGGCAAAGGTGATCGGGACCGGATACAGCTTGCCGTCGCGCAGCGCTCGTTCCTTTTCGGGCACGAGGCGCGTCGCCGGAAGCACGTAGGAGTGCGGGTCGGCCGCCCGGACGAGGCCCTCGATCGCCGCCATGAACATCTCGTGCGAGTCGATCGAGTCGGGGTGGTTGAGGCGGATCTGGTTCAGCACCTGGCTGAACAATTGCAGGTCCTCGTACGCCGTGCGCTTGCGAATCGGGCTGGTGGGCGCCTGCTGGGCCGTGGCGGCGCCGGTCGCCGCTATGGCGGCTGAGCCATGGTGTAGTGGTGCGTCCACGCAACAGATTGTTGCGCGCCGAACGTACCTATCGGGTCCAGATCGTGATCGCGACGCTGATCACGACCACCCCGATCAGGTCCAGCCAGATCCCCGCCCGCGCCATCTGCCCGACCGTTACCGCCCCCGTCCCGTAGGCCAGGGCATTCGGCGGTGTGCCGACCGGGAGCATGAACCCGAGCGACGAGCCGAGCGCCGCGGCGGCCATGAGGGCCAGCGGCTCGACGCCCAGGGCGGGCGCCAGGGCCGCGGCGAGCGGCATGCCCATCGCCGCGGTGGCGGTGTTCGAGGTGAGCTCGGTCAACAGCACGAAGAACAGGGTCACCGCGCCGATCACCAGCGGCGCGGGGGCGCCGCGCAGCCCCTCGAGCCGCGCCGCGAGCCA
The DNA here is from genome assembly GCA_050921735.1 of Gemmatimonadales bacterium. Classification (GTDB taxonomy): domain Bacteria; phylum Gemmatimonadota; class Gemmatimonadetes; order Gemmatimonadales; family GWC2-71-9; genus DATLXT01. Next base: position 8,667 of record JBOHSV010000403.1, read on the forward strand.
GCTCGAGAGCCCGCTGCTCTCGAACGCGGCGGCGAGCGCGAGCCCACCGCCGAACAGCAGCAGCACGTCCCACGGGACGCGGGCGGCCGACTGCCAGTCCAGGGCGAATCGCCGCTCCGACAGCGCCACCGGCGCCACGAACAGCACGAGCGCCGCGGCGATCGCGATCCCGGGGTCGGTCAGCCCCGGCACGATGTCGGTGAGCCCCGGCACGGTGAGCGCGCCGAGGTGCTTGGGCTGCCGGAACACCCACGCCACGGCGGTGGCGACGAGCACGACGACCGTCAGGCGCGGTCCCGTGGTCCACGCGCCCAAGGCGGCCCGCTCGCGCGCCAGCAACTCCCCCACGCGGCCCACGGGTCCCCGCTGGGGGAATAGCACCCGGACCAGGAGCCACCAGCAGGCCGCGAGCATCAGCCCCGCGATCGGGACCCCGACCACCATCCACGCCGCGAACCCCACGGGCCGGCCCGCGAGACTGGAGGCCGCCGCCGCGAAGATCGCCGTGGGGGGCGTGCCGATCAGCGTCGCCACGCCGCCCAGTGACGCGGCGTACGCCATGCCGAGGACGAGCGCGGTGCCGAACGCCGCCGCCCGCTCCGGGGCATCGCGGCGCGCGAGGTCCCTCAACGCCACCGTGATCGGGAGCATCATGGCGGCCGTGGCCGTGTTCGAGATCCACATGCTCAGGAACGCGGTCGCGAGCATCACCGCCAGGATGACGCGGCCGGCCTCGGCGCCCACCACGCCGATCACCGCGAGCGCCAGCCGGCGGTGCAGATTCCACCGCTCGCTCGCGGCCGCGAGAAAGAACCCGCCCAGGAAGAGAAAGATGATCGGGTCGGCGTATGCCGGGGCCACCGCGTCGATCCGCCCGACGCCCGCGAGCGGCAGGACGACGAGCGGCAGCAGCGCGGTGGCGGCCAGCGGCACGACCGCGGTGAGCCACCACACCGCCATCC
>JBOHSV010000404.1:0-6838 GCA_050921735.1 Gemmatimonadales bacterium
GCGAACTCCGGCGCGAGGCGGGCGGCGCTCCGCGCCAGCGCGTCGCCCACGACGAACAGGAACACGATGGCCGCCGCGAGCGCCGCCAGCCCCTCGAGCCACGGGCGCTGCCACCAGTCCAGGGCGAGCGCCGCCGCCGCGGCGCCCAGCACCAGGAGGGCCAGGCGTGAGACGTACAACGCCCGGTGCAACGGCACGCGGCTTCCGCCCTCGGGCGGCGGGGCGTCGCCCAGCGTGTGCAGGGCTTCGTCCACCGCCGCCTCTTCGCCCAGGGCCAACAGGCCGGCCCACAGCGCCGCCGCCAACGCGACCGCCCCGCCCGCGAGCACCAGCACGTGGGGCATCATGCGAGGCCGCCGGCGGCCAGTCGCCGGACGTACCGCTCCTGGCGGCGCCACATGGCCGAGCGGGTGCGGCGCTCCCCCGCCGGGTGATCGTAGCCCAACACATGAAGCGTGCCGTGGACGGCGAGACGGACCAGCTCCGCCTCCACTGCCCCCCGCCCCGTTGCGCGTGGCGCGTTGCGCGTTGCGCGAACCCAACGTTCGGCAGCCGCGGGACAGATATAGATGTCGCCGAGCACGCTGCCGTCGGGTTGCGGCAGGGTGAAGCTGACCACGTCGGTCAGGCGGCGCCGGCCCGTGGCGCGGCGGTTGAGGCGTTGCATCGCCGGCGCGTCGAGCAGCGTGATGTCGACGCGCGTGCGCCGCGCGCGCTCCCACGCGAGCACGCGCCGCGCGGCCTGCGCCAGCCGACGCTCACGACTCCGCCGGGGGCTTCCAGGTCGCCGAGAGCCCGCCACTGGCCTCCGGGTAGTCGATGCGATTGTGGTACATGCTGGACAACACGCGCCCGAACTCCCCCTTGACGTCGTCCACCTGCTGCAGCGTCATGGGCGTCTCCGAGAGCTGCCCGCCGTTGAGCTTGGTCTTGACGATATGGTCGATGGCCTCCTCGATTTTCTCGGGCGTCAGGTCCTCCAGGACGCGCAGCGCCGCTTCGACCGAATCCGCCATCATGGCGATCGCGGTCTCGGCCGAGCGCGGCTTGGGACCGGGGTAGCGGTAGTCTTCGCTGGCCGCGTTGCCGTCGCCCTGCTTCCGGGCGCGGTCGAGGAAGTAGGTGATTTCCGACGTGCCGTGATGCTCCGGGATGAACGCCGCGACCACGGAGGGGAGGCCGGCTTCCTCCGCCAGGCGCAGGCCGTCGGTGACGTGCGCCTTGATGATCTGCACCGACTGCGAGGCCCTCAGGCGGTCGTGCGGATTGCCGCCGTACGTCTGGTTTTCGACGAAGAACAGGGGGCTCTTGAGCTTGCCCACGTCGTGGTAGTAGCACCCCACGCGCCCCAGCAGGCCGTTCGCGCCGATGCGGTTGCACGCGGCCTCCACCAGGTTCGCCATTGCGATGCTGTGCGCGTAGGTGCCGGGCGCCTCGAGGGACAGGCGGCGAAGCAGCGGGCGACTGGGATCGGACAGCTCGAGCAGCGTGAGGTCCGTCGTGATCTGCGAGAGGCGCTCGGCCCCCGGGAGCAGGGCGAATGTCAGCGATGCCGAGACCAGGGCGTTGCCGACGCCGAGCAGGGCCCGCTGGCCGATCTCCGCCACGGCCCAGCCGCCGGTGAGCCCGAGCGCGAGCGACCCGAGCAGGTACCCGGCGCCGGCCCAGACCACGGCGGCGTAGAGGTGGCTGCGGCGGCGCAGGGAGCGGACCGACAGGGCCGCCGGCACGCCGCCCGCCAGGCACAGGAACAGCGCCGGGGTGTCGTGAAACACGGGCTGGAGCCCGATCAAGACGGCCAGGATCATCGCCGCGATCATCGAGACCCGCCCGTTGAACAGCACCGTCATCATCACGGCCATGAAGGGGATCGGGATCAGCTCCGGGTGCAGCGGCTGCATCCGGGCCACGGCCGCGGCGCCGAGGATCGTGAGCGCGAACAGCGCGGCGATGAGGACGACCTGGCGCAGCTCGCGATAGGTCTCCCGCCGGTAGAACAGCAGCAGCACCCAGAAGATGCTGACGATGAGGACGTTGCGGAGAATCGGGCCGACGATGCCCGGCAGCGACAGGCTGGTGGCCGCCCCGCGCCGCACGAGCTCCTGGTGCAGGGCCAGCAGCCGCTCGTGCGCGTCGCGCGTCACCACGCCGCCGCCGGCGACGATCAGCTCGCCCGCGCTGACGAAGTATTTCCGCGGGTCCACGCTGCCGCGCAGATCGGCCCGGCGCCGCTCGGTCAGCTCACGGTCCAGCACGATGGTGGGCCGAAAGAACCGGTTGACGAGCTTGAGGTAGACGGCGTCGCCCACGCTCGAGCCGGCGTCCGGGTGGAGCGCCTTGGCCAGGGCGAGGTAGCGTTGGTGGGTCACGACCTCGTCCCGCGCGACGGAGACCTCGGTGTTGCGGCGCCGGATGATGAGTTCGCGCGACGGCTCGCCCTCGAGCACCTCGCGCCGGGCGGCGCCGCGCGCGAGCGTTCGCTCCAGCAGCTGCTCCAGCGCGCGGGCGAGATCGCGCTGCTTGCCCTCGCGCGCTACGTAGCCGGCCTCGGCCGGCGTGAGCGTCACCCCGAACCGGCGGGCGGCGGCCGCCACGCCGGCGGCCCCTTGACCGGCCGCGTCCTCCACGGCCGCGAAGAAGGCGCGGACCGTGGCCACGGTGCTGTCGTACACCGCCTGCTGAAACTGATAGATCGGTTTCACGGAGCCGGCGAGCTCGTCGGCCTCGCGCTGGATTTCCTGGGTCGATTTGTGCACCACGAAGTTGAAGGGGGCCACCACGTCCCGCTCGGCGACGGCGCCCGGCTCGAGCAGCGGCGCGAAGTCCGTGGTGCTCGTCGGGAAGGCCAGATACGCCAGCACCCCCAGGCCCACCACCCAGATCCAGCGCACCCCGTGGTCGCGCACCTCGTCTCGGCTCGGAAGGTTCATATCAGCCTTGCCCGTCCTCCGCGTATGCCCGAATGATGTCGCGCACCAGGCGGTGGCGCACCACGTCGGAATCGTCCAGATAACAGAACGCGATCCCCGCGATCCCCGGCAGGATGCGCTCGATGTGCAGCAGCCCGCTGGCCTCGCGGTCGGCGAGATCGATCTGGGTCTTGTCCCCCGTGATGACCGCGCGCGAGTTCACCCCCAGGCGGGTGAGGAACATCTTCATCTGCATGCCCGTCGCGTTCTGCGCTTCGTCCAGGATCACGAACGCGTCCGACAAGGTGCGCCCGCGCATGTAGGCCAGGGGAGCGATCTCGATGGTGCGGTGCTCGAGCGCGCGCTGCACCCGGTCGCGCGGCATCATGGCTTCCAGCGCGTCGTACAGCGGGCGCAGGTACGGATCGACCTTCTCCTGCAGGTCCCCCGGCAGGAACCCCAGACTCTCCCCCGCCTCGACCGCCGGCCGGGCCAGCACGATGCGCCGCACCCGCTTGCGCGCCAGCGCGTCCACCGCCGCCGCGACGGCCAGGTAGGTCTTCCCGGTCCCCGCCGGCCCGATGCCGATGACGATGTCGTGCCCCGCGATGCCCCGCAGGTATTCGCGCTGCCCCGCGGTCTTGGGCTGAATCACCCGCCGCAGCCCCGGCAGGATGATGCGATCCTCGTCCGCCCGCGACTCGGGGAGCGCGCCCTGCTCGCCGTCCGTCACCAGCCGCTCCACATCGTGCGCGTCGAGCGCGTCGCCCATCCGCGCCAGGTCCACCATGGCCTGCGCGACCACCGCGGCCCGCTCGACCGCCGTCGCCGGCCCCGTGAGGGAGAGCGCGTCGCCGCGCAGGAACACACGGACCCCCGTGCGCTTGGCCAGCTCGATGAGGTTCGCGTCGTTCACGCCCGCCAGCGCGAGCGGGTCCACCCCTTCGACCGACAGCCGGTGCATGACGTCGTCGCTCACGGCACCACCCGGAGATGCAGGGCCGCCAGGTCTTCGGGGCGCGCCGGCGCCGGCGCGCCCTCGAACAGCGCGCGCGCCGCCGTCGTCTTGGGAAAGGCGATCACATCCCGCAGCGACGTCGCGTCGGCCAGCAGCATCGCCACGCGATCGAGCCCGATGGCGAAGCCTCCGTGGGGCGGCGCCCCCGCGGCGAGGCCCTGGAGCACGAAGCCGAACCGCGCGTCGATCTCCCCGGGCGACAGGCCGAGCCGCGCGAACACGCGCCGCTGCACGGCCGGATCCGTGATGCGGATCGAGCCGGAACCCAGCTCGTTGCCGTTGTACACGGCGTCGTAGTGCAGCGCCCGGCACTTGAACGGGTCCTGTTCGAGCTTGCCCACGTCGTCGGGATGCGGCGCCGTGAACGGGTGGTGGGCGAACGCCGGGGCGCCCGTGTCGGGGTCGGCCTCGAACAGCGGGAACTCCACGATCCACGCGAAGGCGTGCGGCGTGCGGGGCGCGGGGGCGAGGCGGCGGATCACCTCCTGGCGCACGCGGTCGAGCACCGGCGAGGTCACCCGATCGGGCCCCACGGCCATCAGGGCCGCGTCGCCGTCCGCCACTCCCAGCCGGGCCAGCGCCTCGGCGGTGAAGTATTTCCCCACCGATCCCGACACCTGTTCCCCCTGGCGCTTGACCCAGGCGAGTCCCGAGCCGCCGAGCTGCTTCGCGGCCGCCGCCAGCTGGTCCACGTCCTTGCGCGAGAGCGCGCCGCCACCCTTGACCGCGAGGCCCCGGATCCGCGCCCCGTCCGAGCGGGCCCCCTCGAAGAAGGGCACGGCCAGGGGCGCCACCTCCGCCGTCCAGTCGGCGATGGCGAGATCGTAGCGCAGGTCCGGTTTGTCGGTTCCATAGCGCTCCAGGGCGTCCCGGTAGGGCAGGCGTGCGAACGGACGCGGCACGCCGTGCCCCGCCTCGTCCCACAGTGCCACCAGGACGGTTTCGACCATGTCCAGCACGTCGTCGATCCCGACGAAGGAGGCCTCGAGATCGATCTGCGTGAACTCCGGCTGGCGGTCGTTCCGCAGGTCCTCGTCGCGGAAGCAGCGGGCGATCTGGAAGTACCGGTCGAACCCCGCGACCATGAGGAGCTGCTTGTAGATCTGGGGCGACTGTGGCAGCGCGTAGAACTCGCCCGGATGCACGCGCGACGGCACGAGGTAATCGCGCGCGCCTTCGGGCGTCGGCTTGGTGAGAATCGGCGTCTCGATCTCCAGGCACCCGAGCTCCGAGAGCGTGCGGCGCGCCCGCTGCATGAGGCGGTGCCGCAGTATCAGGTTCGCTTGCAGCTCGGGGCGGCGCAGATCGAGATGCCGGTACCGGAGCCGCAGCTCCTCGCTCGCCAGATCCTCACCCTTCCCGCGGGCGACGGGGATCACCGGCGTTTCGGCGGGCCCCAGGACCTCCAGGGCGGTGGCGTGCACCTCGACCTCGCCCGTCGCCAGCTCGGGGTTCTTCATGTTCGGGGGGCGAGCGACGACCGCGCCGTCCACCACCACGACGGTTTCGGCGCCGAGCCCGCCCCCGCGTTCCAGCACGTCACGCGGCGCCCAGCCGGGGCCCACGGCCACCTGCACGATGCCGTCGCGATCGCGCAGGTCCAGGAACACGATGCCGCCCAGGTCGCGCCGCCGATGCACCCAACCGGCGAGCCGCACCCGCTGACCGACATGCTCCGCCCGCAGCGCGCCGCACCAGTGCGTGCGCCAAGTCGTCCGAGTCACGTCCTTCAGGCTCCCTCCGCCTCGCACAGCGTCCGGTAAAACTCCTGCGGTGTCCGCGCCGCGAGCAGGCGCTGGCGAATCGGCTCGCGCCGCACCAGGCGCGAAATCCGGCTCAACGCCTTCACGTGCTGGCCGGCCAGGGATTCCGGCCCGGCGAGCAGGAAGAAGAGCCGCACCGGCTCCCCATCAATCGTCTCGTAGGGCACGGGGGCCGGCGTCGTTCCGGCCACCACCCCCAGCGTGGTCAGCGCCGGCGTCTTGCCGTGCGGCACCGCCACGCCGTAGCCGATGCCGGTGGGGAACTGGCGCTCGCGCTCCAGAATCGCGCCCAGGATCTCGTCTTTGTGCTGGGCGCCGTCTCCGTCGAGCAGCAAGTCGACGAGTTCCCGCAGGACCCCGTCCTTGTCGCGGGCCTGAAGGGGTACCCGGATACGGGCAGGCGTCAACAGCTCGGACAAGCGCACGGCGGCGGTTCAGTGGTAAGCCCGCGTGAATCTAGTTAAGTTGTGGCCACAACGCCACTTGGAATGACTTACCGCGCCACGCAACACCTTGTCTGCGCGCTCCTTGCAGCGGCCCCTGCGACTGCGGGCGCGCAACACGCCGCCGCCGCCCAGCTGTGGCGCGTGGCCGGCGCCACCCTCCCCATCCCCCCCGCGCTCGCCAGCGGCGGTGCGGCGGCGTTCTGGAATCCGGCCCAGACGTTCGGCCCCGGCCGGGCATTCGGGGCCATCGAGTTCGTCCAAGCGCCGACCGAGATCGGCGCCGCCGGATTCTTCGCGACCGTGCATCTCCGTGCGTCCCCTCTGGGCCACGTGGGGGTGATGTACGGCCGCATGCACGTGACCGATTTGGTGCGCACGACGGTGAGTCCCGAGCCCGTGCCGGGGGGCATTCCGTACTACACCCAACTCGCCGGGCTCGCGTGGGCGCGCGCGGCCGGGAGGACGACGGTCGGCGCGCTCGTCGCGCTGCACGCCACCCGTCTGGACGACCTCCGCGCCCGGCGCGTGACCGTGGATCTCGGTGTGACCCAGCGTCTGGGCGCCCGGCTGCGGCTGGCCGCCGCCACGCATCTGTTCTCACCCGGGGGACCGCCGGGGGCCCGGGAGATCTACGGCGGCGTGGGCTACCGGCTCTGGGGCGGCGAGCTGTGGGAAGGCGCCCGCCACGGGGCGCTCGAGGCG
>JBOHSV010000405.1:0-3586 GCA_050921735.1 Gemmatimonadales bacterium
GCTCGCCGCCGCGCTGCTCGGCGCCGGCGGACTCGGCGCCGCGTGCGCGCCGGCGCAGACCCCGCTCGGCTTCGATGCCGCGCGGCTCGACTCGATCGTCAGCTACCTCCGCTCCGAAGTGGACAGCGGCGCGTTCCCGGGCGCCGTCGTGGGCATCGGGCGGCACGGCCGCCTGGCGCTGCTCGCCGCGGTCGGGCACTACGGCATCGGCGACGCCCGGCCCGTGACCCCCGAGACCGTGTACGACCTGGCATCCCTCACCAAGGTCGTCGGGCTCACCACGGCGGTCATGCTGCTGGTGAGCGAGGGCAAGCTCGAGCTCGACGCGCCCGTGCAGCGATACGTCCCGGCCTTCCGCGGCGAGGGAAAGCCACGCGTCACCCTGCGCCACCTGCTCACCCACGCGTCGGGACTGCCGCCGTGGCGGCCGCTCTACACGGAAGCGACGACGCGGGCCACCGCGATCGCGCTCACCGACACGACGCCCCTCGTGACCGTTCCGGGGCGCGCCACCGCGTACTCCGACCTCGGGGCGATCGTGCTCACCCAGGCGGTCGAGACGGTGACGGGCGAGCGGATCGACGGCTTCCTGGCGCGCCGGCTGTTCGAGCCGCTCGGGATGGCCGCCACGCGCTACCTGCCGCCACCGGACTGGCGCGACCGGATCGCGCCCACCGAGCGCAGCCAGGACGGCACGATCATTCGCGGCACCGTGCACGACGAGAACACCTGGAAGCTCGGCGGCGTGTCGGGCCACGCCGGGCTGTTCAGCACGGCCCCCGACCTGGCGCGCTTCGCCGCCTGGCTGCTGGACCGGTGGCATGGCCGCGGTGGGGTGACCACACCCGTGCTGCCGGCCGAGCTGGTGCGCGAGTTCACCCGGCCGCAGCACGTCGTGCCCGGCTCCTCCCGCGCGCTCGGGTGGGACACGCCGTCCGAGAACTCGAGCGCCGGACCCCGGCTGTCGTCCAGCGCCTTCGGGCACACCGGATTCACCGGCACGTCGATCTGGCTGGATCCCGCGCGGGATCTGTTCGTCATCCTGCTCACCAATCGCGTGCACCCGACCCGCGAGAATACCCGCATTTTCGGGGTACGCCGTCGCGTGGCCGATCTCGCCGCGGACGCGCTGGTCCGCCCCTGACGCCATGACCCTCTCCTTCGCCGACTGGCTGATCGTCGCCGCGTACTTCGCGCTCTCGCTCGTCATCGGCCTCGTGTTCACCGGCCGCGCGGGACGCTCGCTGGCCGAGTATTTCGTCTCCGGCCGCAGCCTCCCGTGGTGGCTCGCCGGGACCTCGATGGTGGCGACGACGTTCGCGGCCGACACCCCGCTCGTGGTCACCGGCCTGGTCGCGAAATACGGGGTCGCCGGAAACTGGCTGTGGTGGAACCTGGCCCTGTCGGGCATCCTGACCGTGTTCTTCTTCGCCCGCCTGTGGCGCCGCGCCGGCGTGCTGACCGACGTCGAGCTGGTGGAGCTGCGCTACGGCGGCCGTCCCGCGGCCGTCCTCCGCGGGACGCGGGCCCTGTACCTCGCGCTCCCGATCAACCTGATCATCATGGGATGGGTCACCCGCGCCATGCAGACCATCCTCGAGGTGACGCTCGGCATCTCCGGATGGTCCGTGCCCATCATTCTGTTCGTGATGACCGCGGGATACGTCATCCTCGCCGGGCTGTGGGGCGTGATCGTCACCGACTTCTTTCAGTTCCTCATCGCCATGGGCGGCTCGATCGTGCTCGCGGTCCTCGCCGTGGACCACATCGGCGGCCTCGACCGCCTCGTCAGCGCGGCGGCGGCGCACTTCGGCAGCGAGCAGACCGCCGTGGGCATCCTGCCCCCGCTCGACGGCGGCTGGCTGCCGCTGTCGTCGCTGCTCGTCTTCCTCGCCGTCCAGTGGTGGGCCGCGTGGTACCCGGGCGCGGAGCCGGGGGGCGGCGGCTACGTCGCCCAGCGCATTCTCTCGTCCAAAGACGAGCGCCACGGCCTGTTGGCCACCCTGTGGTTCAACATCGCGCATTACGCCCTGCGCCCGTGGCCGTGGATTCTGGTCGCCCTGTTCGCGGCCGTCACCTACCCCGACCTCGCCAACCCTGAAGACGGCTACGTCCGGGCGATGGTCGATCTGCTGCCCTCCCCGCTCAAGGGCCTGCTGCTGGCCGCGTTCGCCGCGGCCTACATGAGCACCATCGCCACCCACCTCAACTGGGGCACGTCGTATCTCGTGAACGACGTGTGGTTGCGGTTCCTGCACCGGGGCGGCGGGCGCGACGCGGCGCGTGACGAGCGGCGCCTGGTGCTCGTGTCGCGTGTGGCGACCGTCGTGCTGATGCTGCTCGCCCTGGTCGTGATGAGCTTCCTCCACACGGTCGAGTCGGGGTGGCGGTTGCTGCTCGCGATCGGCGCGGGAACGGGACCGGTGCTGATCCTGCGGTGGTATTGGTGGCGGATCAACGCGTGGAGCGAGCTCGTGGCCATGGGCGCCTCGTTCGTCACCGCCTTGTCGCTCCAGTACGTGTGGGGCCTGCGCCCGGCGGACGAGACGGCGACGGACTTCGCCCTGGTCATGCTCCTCACGGTGGGCGTGACTACGGTGGCGTGGGTCGTGACGACGTTCCTCACCCGCCCGGAATCCGATGCGGCGCTGGAACGCTTCTACCGGCGCGTGCGGCCCGGCGGGCCGGGGTGGCGCGCCGTCGCCGGCCGCCTGGGATTCGCCGCGGACCGCATCCCGGGCGGCGCGCTGTCGTGGCTCAACTGGGTGGCCGGCTGGCTCGCGGTGTACGGCACGCTGTTCGGCATCGGCCAGCTGCTCGTGGGGACGGTGGGCCGGGCCGCGGCGTTCCTCGGCGCCGCGGCCCTGCTGTTCGCGCTCGTCGCCCGGAACCTGCGGCACGACAAGAGTTTCCGGTCGGAAACCGTTGACAGCGCCGCCCCGCCGGCCTAAGTTGCGGCGTCACGGAGGGATGAGAGATGGCCACGACTCAGAAGCCCGCGTCCATTACCGTCTCGCTCACCGAGCGGGCGGCCGAGGAAGTCCGCCGGTTCATGGCCGACGAGAAGGTGTCCGCCGAGACCGCGGGCCTGCGCATCGGGGTCCTGCCGGGCGGCTGCTCCGGGTTCCGCTACAACCTGAACCTGGAAGAGCAGCCGGCCGACGACGACATCGTCGTCGAGTCCCACGGCGTGCGGCTGTTCGTGGACGCGTTCAGCGGCACCTACCTGAACGGCGTGACCGTGGACTACCGCAGCAACTTCCAGGAGTCCGGCTTCGCCTTCGAGAACCCGAACGCCACGGGCGGCTGCGGCTGCGGGTCGTCCTTCACGGTCTGAGGCCGTTGGTCCCCATCGATTCGGCATTCCAAGCCCGCGCGCGTCGCGGGCTTTTTTGCTAGGTGCGCCCGCTCGACATCGCTGTCATCGTCCTCTACTTCGCGGCCGTGATCGCGACGGGCCTGCTGCTCGCGGGACGCCAGCGCGACGCCGCCGATTACTTCCTCGGCCGCCGGGGCCTGCCGTGGTGGGCGATCATGTTTTCCATCGTGGCCACCGAGACCTCGGCGCTCACCATCATCTCGGTGC
>JBOHSV010000406.1:0-2083 GCA_050921735.1 Gemmatimonadales bacterium
TGACCTGGTACTGCTTCACGTACCCGCCCACGCTCGCCACCTCGGCCACGCCGGGGACCTGCTGGAGACCGTAGCGGAGATACCAGTCCTGGATCGAGCGCAGCTGATCAAGCGAGTAGCCTTCTCCCTCCACGGCGTACTGATAGACCCAGCCCACGCCCGTGGCGTCGGGGCCCAGTTGCGGCCGGACACCCTCCGGCAACGCCGCCCCTGCCGAGTTGAGGTACTCGAGCACCCGGCTGCGGGCCCAGTACAGGTCGGTCCCGTCCTCGAACAGCACGTACACGAACGACAGCCCGAACATGGACTGACCCCGCACCACTTTGGTCTGCGGCACAGCGAGCAACGCGGTGACCAGCGGATAGGTCACCTGGTCCTCGATCACCTGCGGCGCCTGGCCGGGGTACTCGGTGAACACGATCACCTGCACGTCCGAGAGGTCCGGGATGGCGTCCACCGGCATCGTGCGCGCGATCCCGATGCCGGCCAGCAGGATGCCGAGGGCGCCGAGCGCCACGAGCCCGCGCCAGCGGACGCAGAGCTCGATCAGGGCGGCGATCATGGCCGCCGCCGCGTCGTGTCCATGCCCGGCATGTCGCGCATCCCGCCTCCCGCCTCCCGCTTCCCGGCTTCTGTCTGCATGCCCCCCATGTCGAGCCCCATGCCCATGTTGAGCATGATCCCGGCCATGGCGGCCGCGAGCTGCGACTCCGAGTCGAACAGGAAGGTGGCGGACGCGATGACCGTGTCGCCCGGCGCGAGGCCGTCGGCCACGAGGACCGTCGAGTCGCCCCGTGTTCCCACCACGACCTCGGTGGGGACCACGCCGCCCTGCCGCACCACGAACGCGAGGTCCTTCGCACCGGTCGGGAGCACCGCACCGAGCGGCACGGTCACCCCACGGCGGCCGGTCGTGGCGATGCGCACGGCCCCGTACATCATCGGCTTGACGAGGAGGCGGCCGTTCGGGACCTCGACCCGCACGCGCAGTGTGCGCGTCCGCATGTCGAGCTCCGGATAGACGAACGTGACCCGGCCACGGAACAGGTAGCCGGGCAGCGCGTCGAACGTGACCTCGGCCTGCTGGCCGGCGCGCACGAGCGGGATGTCCGTCTCGAAGATCGCGGGCTCGATCCAGATCGTGGACAGGTCCGCGATCTTGAACAGCTGGGCGCCCGCCTGCACCATCTGACCCTCGATGACCTGCTTCTCGAGGATGTAGCCCGGGGCGGGCGCGCGGATCACGAGCCGCCGCCGGACCTTTCCGGTGCGCTCGATCTCCGCGATCTCCTCCTCGGCGATGTTCCACAGCGCCAACCGGCGGCGCGCCGCGGCGATCAGCGAGTCCGCGCCCGTCGTGCCCGCGAGTCGCCTGGCCAGGAAGAGCTCCTCTTGAGCCGTGACCAGCTCCGGGGCATACAGCTCGAGCAGCGGCTCGCCTGCGCGCACCAGGCGCCCCGTCTCGTTGGCGTGGAGCTTCTCCACCCAGCCGCTCACGCGGGCGTTGACGATGGCGAGACCGCGCTCGTTCGGCACCGCCATCGCGACGGCTCGGACCGTGCGTTCAATCGGCCCTTGGCGCGCGACCGCGAACGTCACACCCGCGAGCGCCGCCTGGCGCGCCGTGACCCGGATCGGCGCGCTGTCGCCCATCTGCATACCGGCCATGCCTTCCATGCCCGCCATGCCTGCCATGTCGTCGGCAGCCTGCGTTTCCCGTTTCCCGTTTCCCGAACAGGCAACGAGAAGCAGGCTGAGAGTGGCGATCACATGCGTTTTCATCTGTACCACTCCTCTCCCACCCGCGCGGCGAGATTGGCGCGCGCCGTTCCGTAGTCTGCGATGAGCCGCGCGAGCTCGAGCTGCGCGCGGAACAGGCCATCCTGTGTATCGAGCACCGCGGTGAACTCCACGGCGCCCACCCGATAGCGCTGCAGCGCCGACACGCTGGCCGCCCGGGCGAGGGGCAGGATCTCGTCCCGGGTGACCGCGATACGCCCGCCGAGGGCACGGAGCTCCGCGAGCACCGCCGCGAGCTCGCCCCGCTCGCGGGCGAGGGCATCTTCGTAGCGCCGGTCCGCGG
>JBOHSV010000407.1:0-6065 GCA_050921735.1 Gemmatimonadales bacterium
CATGAGGCCCCGCGGTCGACGCTGTCCCTCGCGACCCGCCTCCCCACCTCGAGAAATCCGCCATCCGCTGGCGCGCGTCCGCGTCCTCATTGGCTAATTCTCGGACGGGCTCCTAGGGTGTCGGCCCAGCCCGCGCCGACCTACTCCGCTCGGAGCGCCACCATCGGATCCACCTTCGTCGCTCGGCGCGCGGGCAGCCAGCTGGCGAACAACGCGGCGAAGGCGAGGACCGCAGCAGCGATCACGAGCGAAGTCGGGTCGAGCGGCGTCACTCCGAACAGCCACGCTCTCACCAAGCGGGTCAGGGCGACGGCGCCCGCGATCCCCAAGGCGACCCCGAACGCGGCGAGGCGCAGTCCGCCGCGCATCGCGGTCGCGAGGATGCGACGCCGCTCGGCGCCGAGCGCCATGCGGATGCCGAACTCGCGGGTGCGGAGCGTCACGCCGTAGGACACGAGACCGTACACCCCCACGCCCGCGAGCACGACGGTGAGGCCCGCCAGTACGCCCAACAGCTTGAGCAGCAGGCGTCGGGTCGACAGTTGACGCGCGATGCCGGTGAGGATGGGCCTCGGCTCCGACAGAGGCAGGTTCGCGTCGAGCGAACGGGCCTCGCGGGCGACGGCGGCGGTCACGTCCGACGTGCGCAGCCCTGAGCGGACGAGGAGAGCGGCAGCGTCCGCGCGGCCTTGATACCCGAGTGGCACGTACATGAACAGGGGAACCTCACGCTCGAGATCATTCCAGCGGCTGTCGCCCGCGACGCCGATCACCTGCATGCGTAAGCTCGGCGCGCGGTACTGGGGAAGCTCGACCAGCTTCCCCACGGGGTCGGCGGTACCGAACAGTCGGCGGGCGAGTCCGAGGCTCAGCACGGTGGGCAGGAGCGCGGCGGCGGATTCGGGCAAGACGTCCGCCCTGGTGAAGTCCTGTCCCAACAAGAGTGGGATGCCCAAGGCGCGGAAGTACCCGGGCCCGACCGCGTTGGAGTACACTTCCACGCGGCTGTGTGCCTCGGATCCAGCGAGGCCGACGGGCAGCACGTGCGAACAACAGACGAACGGCACGTCCTCCGCCAGCGTGGCGTGCTCCACGCCGGGAAGGGCCGCGACGCGGGCGAGCAGCTCTCGGTAGTAGGCCCGCGTGCGGGCGCTGTCGTAGCCCACGTCCCGCGGCTGAACAGTGAAGGCGACCACGCCAGTGGGCTCGAAGCCGAGCTCGACCTGGGCGAGGCCGGCTAGGGTGCGGCCGAGCAGCAAGGCGCCCACGACCAACGTGAGCGATGCCGAGAGCTGCAACACCGCCAGGCCGCCGCGCAATGGCGCGCGCGCCACCTGGGTGGCAGCCGAGCCTTTCAGGGTCGCTGACACGTCGGTGCGTCCGGCGCTGAGCGCCGGAGCGAGTGCGACGAGTCCGGCGGCGGCGAGCGCGGCTCCCACGGCGAACGCCGCGACCCGCCAGTCGAGGGCCACGTGACGGATCTCCGCCCGCTGGAGCTGCGTGCCCTCGAACAGGCCGTTAAGCCAGAAGGCGAGCACCATCCCGGCGGCAGCGCCCAGGGCTGACAGCACCAGGCTCTCGGCGAGGTGCAAGCGAGCCAGCCGGGCCGGGCTCGCGCCAAGCGCGACCCGGACGGCTGTTTCGCCGCGCCGGCCGGCGCCCCGCAGCAAGAGCAGGTTGGCGACGTTGGCGCACGCGATCACCAATACGAGCCCCACGATCCCCATGACGAGCCACAGGGGCCGGACGACGGACGCGCGCCCCAGGGCGAACAGACCGATGCCCGGGTATAGCTTCGCGGTCACGTCCTCGAACTTCTCGGTCCACTCGGCGCTCAGCCGGGCTGCCCGGAGGATGGCGAGCCGCAGCTGCGCGTCGGCCTGCGTGAAATCACTGCCCGGCCGCAGCCGCGCCACGAATTCGTAGTAGCCGGGGCTTCCGGTGCCCAAGAACCGCGCGGCCGCGGGGATGTGACGCACATCGAACTGAGTTCGCCCGGGAAGCCAGAGATCGGTGTCGCCCAGCCGCTCGGTGCCGTGGAATCCGCGGGGCGCGACGCCGATCACCGTGAACGCGAGGGCGTTTATCCGCAGCGTCTGGCCCAGCACGTCGGGCCGGCCTCCGAACCAGTCGCGCCACAAGCGATCGCCGATCACCGCCACCTGCGCGCCATCGGGCAGTGCGTCGTCGTCCGGCGCGAGCGCCCGACCGAGCTGCGGGCGCACGCCCAGGACATCGAAGTACGACGCCATCACGAACTCGACCTCCACGCGGCGCGGCAGAGCGTCCTCCCCGCCCAGGCTCACCGACGACCGCTGCCGACCTGCTAGGCCGCTCAGCGCGGGCACGCCACGGAGAATGGCTGCATGCTGCTCGTACGACACGAAGCGGGGCTGGACGCCGCCACCTGCGTAATGGACGCCGAACCAGACGTCGGCGAGGCTGGAACCGTCGCGGACGCCCGGTACGGGACGAAGCAAAAGCCAATTGAGCAAGCTGAACCCCGCGGTGGCGGCGCCGATGCCCAGCGCTAGGGTGAACACTGCGGCGGCGGTGAAGCCCGGGCGCGCGCGGAGTTGGCGCAGCGCGTAGCGGAGGTCTTGGAGGAGCGTGTCCATAAGCAGGTGCCTGGTGTCAGGTGTCGGGTGTCAGGGGTGCCGGGCCGGGATCAGGTTTCCCTGACACCTGACACCCGGCACCCGACACCTATTCCGTTCTCAACGCCACCATCGGATCGACCTTCGTCGCCCGGCGCGCAGGGACGTAGCTCGCTAGCAGCGCCACGGCGCCCAGGAACACGGTCACGCTCGCGAAGGTCATCGCGTCGGTCGCGGCGATCCCGTATAGCAGGTTCGCCAGCAATCGGGTCAGCCCGAACGCGGCGGCGAGACCCACGGCCAGCCCAACCGCTACCACGCCGGCCGACTGGGCCACCACGAGCCGGGTGATGTGGCGCGGGGGCGCGCCCAGGGCCGCGCGGACGCCGAACTCTCGGGTCCGGAGGGCGACCAGGTAGGCGATCACGCCGTAGATGCCGAGCGCTGCCAGCAGCAGGGCACCGGCCGCGAATCCGGAGAGCAACGAGACCGTGAAGCGTCGCCGCGCCAATTGCCCTGAGAGGCTCTCGCGCATCGTTCCAGGGCGCTGGCGGCTGGCGACCGGAATGTCGGGATCGACGGCGGCGACGGTGCGTGACAGGATTGGCACGAGGGCCTCGGGGTCGGCGGCCGTCCGCACCACGATGTTAATCCATCCCCAGGGGTTCACCGTGTAGGGGATGTAGACCTCCGGCGCAGGCTCGTCTTCGAGGCCCGTGTGCCGCACGTCGCTCACCACGCCGACGATCTCGACCGAGAACCGCTCTCCGAAATCGGCGCGGGCCTGCGAGGACTTGAACAGAGTGACGAACCGCCCGATCGGGTCCTGATCGGGCCAGTATTGTCTTGCGAGCGTCTCGTTCACGATGGCTACATGGGACGCCGTTGCGACCTCAGCGGGCGTGAACGGCCGTCCCCTGCGCACAGGAATCCGCATAATATCGAAGTACTCGGTGGAAATCGTCCGAAACAACACCTGCTGGTCGCTCTCCGGATCGGTCGCGCGCCCGGGGATCTCGATCCGGCTCGGCAGCCACGCACGGCCGAGCGGTAGGTGATTGGACAGCGCGACCTGTTCGACGCCCGGGAGCGCGGCGATCGCGTCGGCCACACGGCGATACAGCTCGACCGCGCGGTCAGGGGCGTCGTACCGCGGTGACGGCGGGAAGACCGCCACCGTCGCGAGGCGGGTCGGGTCGAACCCCGGATCGACGCGGCTCAGCACCCACAGGCTCCGGACCAGGAGGCCGGTCCCGATCAAGAGGACGAGCGCGAGCGCGACTTCGATGGCGACCAGCGACGAGCGGAGCCGCGAGCGGATCGGTGCTCCCGTGGCGCCGTGTGACCCCGCCTTCAAGGGCCCGGTCAGATCGGGTGTCGTAGCACGCAGGGCGGGCGCCAGGCCGATGAGGACGGTCGCGAGCACGGAGATCAACGCGGTGAAGCCCAGCATCCTCGCGTCGATGGCGATCTCGGCGACCCGGGGCAGGCCCTCAGGCGCCGCCGCCCGCAGAAGGCCGGTGCCCCACCACGCGAACAGGAGCCCGAGCCCGCCGCCGGCGAGCGCGAGGAGGGCCGACTCCGAGAGGAGGAGCCGCGCCACGCGACCCCGTCCCGCCCCGAGCGCCGCGCGGATCGCGAATTCCCGCGAGCGGGTCGCCGCGCGCACGAGCGACATGTTCGCGACGTTGGCGCAGGCGAGCAGCAGGACGACGGCCACCGCCGCCGTGAGGAGAAAGAGAATCGGGCGCACGGCCCCGAACCGAAGCTCCTCTTCGAACAGCGACACCAGCTCGACCTGCGTCCAGCCGCGGTTCTCGGCCGGATAGGCTGCGGCGAGCCGGGCCTGGATGCTGGCCAGCGCTGCTTGTGCCTGTGTGGGGGACACAGCGGGCTTGACCTTGACGATCACGCGGCTGTCCGCATGAAAGCCGCGCTGCGCGAGGATCCGGTCCGTGGGGAGGATGACCGCGAGCGGCAGGTACACCTCCGCCCAGTCGGGGAAGCGGAACCAGGGTGGCAGAATCCCCACGATCGTGTAGGCCGCGTCGTCGAGGCTGATGGGGGAGCCAAGGGCGGTCCGATCGCCCCCGAAGCGCTCCTGCCAGAGCGCGTGGGTGAGCACGGCCACGCGCGGGCCCCCGGGTCGCTGTTCGTCGTCCGAAAACGTCCGGCCGAGCAGCGTATGGCCTCGGAGCACCCTGAAGAACTCCTCCGACACGAACGCACTGCCGACCCGCCGGGCACCTTCGCCGCTCGGCATCAGGGTCGACGTCCCCCGGACGAAGGCCAGCGCGTCGAACACGTCGCTCTGCTCGCGCCAGTCGAGGAACGTCGGGTAAGACGCCAGGCGGTAGGCGCCTCCCTCGTTCCTTTCCCAGACCCCGTAGATGCGGTCGGCCGCGTCGTACCGTAGCGGACGCAGCACGACGCCGTTCAGGACGCTGGAGACAGCGGTGGTGACGCCGATGCCGAGGGCGAGCACGAGAACGGCGACGGAGGTGTAGCCCGGGCTCTTGCGGAGCGAGCGGATCGCGTAGCGGAGGTCTTGGAGCAGTGCGTTCATCACCTATCCTTCGGCTCGGAGTGCTTGCTAGTGTGTGACTAATGTGTTACAATAGCAGTACATGAAATCACACCTGACCCTCCGTCTTCCGGCCGAGCTGGCCCGCGCGCTCGCGCGGTGGGCCAGGATCCGCCGGGTGCCCAAGTCGGCGCTCGTGCGCGAAGCGGTAGCGCGGTATCTCGCCCCCAACCCTCCGCCGGTGCCCCCCACCCGGCGCGTGACCGCCCGAGAGCTGGCCGCCCTCCTCGCATCCCTGCCCCACCTGTCGCGGGAGCAGGCCGAGGTATTCGCCCGCGACCTGGAAACAGCCCGCTCCGAACTCGCCAGGCTGGAGCAGCGGGACCCGTGGGAGTCCTGATAGACGCTTCGGTGCTGATCGAGCACGAGCGGGGTCGCCTGCAGATCGCCAAACACGTCGCCCGTCGGGAAGGGGACGAGGTTCTCCTCTCGGTCATCACGGCGAGCGAGCTGCTGTACGGCGTCCACCGAGCCACGGATCGCGGCACGCGAGCGCGCCGCGGGGCGTTCGTGGAAGCGCTGCTCGACCGATTCCCCTTGCTCCCGGTCGATCTGGCCACAGCCCGCGCTCACGCGCGGCTCCGAGCGGATCTGGCGTCGGTGGGGTCGCTCATTGGGCCGCACGATCTCTGGTTGGCGGCGGCGTGCTTGGCGCATGGCTTGGCGATGGCCACGGTCAACACGCGCGAGTTCCAGCGGGTGCCGGGGCTCTCGGTGGAGAACTGGGCCGAGACTGCGTGAATCACTCATACCTTAGCGCCACCATCGGATCCACCCGCGCCGCCCGGCGCGCGGGGATGAGACTCGCCAGCACCGCGACGCCGGTGAGCACGGCGGCGATTGCTCCGAGCGTCGCCGGATCGCCGGGGCCGACGCCGAAGAGG
>JBOHSV010000408.1:0-2798 GCA_050921735.1 Gemmatimonadales bacterium
CGGCGGGGGCGGCCCGGTCGAGGGGCGCCGGCAGGGCGGCCACCAGGCGGAACGCCAGCGTGGTATCGGCGGTGACTTGCGCCTGGCGGAGCCGCAGCCACGCGTCGATGGACGCGAGCGGCGCGAGGCGGCGCGCGTCGGCGTACGCTCCCGCGGCGCCCTCGAGATCGCCCAGCGCCTCGCGCGTGACGGCCTCGCGCACCGCGAGCAGCGCCGCACGGACCACCGGCGCGCGCGCCCGGGCGGCGGCGTAGTGCTCGACGGCCCGGTCCAGCAGGGCGAGGTTCGCCTCGGCCTCGGCGAGCACCGCCAGCGCCTCGCCGTGCTCGTAGTCGTCGAGCCACGGCTGCCCGGCCAGCAGCCCGCGCGCGCGATCGTAGCGGCGGGCCCGCAGCTCGGCCTTCGCGCCCTCCACCACGAGCCGGGCGTTGGGACGAAGCTCGCGGGCGTGCGCGGCCAGGAGCTCCTCGGCGGCGTGCCACGGCCGGCCGGCGCTGAGCAGCGACTCCGCCCGGACCAGGGTCAGCTCGTGCTGCTGCGCGTCCGCCCGCAGCGGCCAGCCGAGGGCCACGCAGAGCGCGACGGCGCGGCGGCTCGTCACGTGGTCCGCCGCACGCGCGCCAGGACGCGGTGATACTCGGCGCGCGAGATGGGGGTGAGGCGGAACCGGCCGAAGCCGGTGTGATCCTGGAAGAACAGCGTGAGACGGAGCGTGGTGTACCCCCAGCGGATGATGCGCGAGCCGCCGCGGCTCAGTTCGTGACTCAGGTCCAACACGTCGTCGGGCGCGCCGAGCGTGATGTACACCTCGCCGCGCTCCGTGAGCCACCCGGGCCGGCCCTCGTCGCGGAACCGCACGTTGGCGCCCTGAACGCGGCGGAAGTACTCGTTCAGCGCCTCGTTCTCGGGCGTGAGCGGGACGGGATCGGTCTCCTTCCAGAATTCGCGCCATACCGCCGGCCGTTCCGTCGCGGGGGCGTCGCGCAACCGGCGCACCCAATCCTGCCGCTCGAAGTACCGCAGGATGCTGGTCACCTCGTCGATGTTGGTGATCACCCACTGGTCGGAGAAGCTGACGAGCAGGGGGGCCTCGACCGTGTCGCGGCCGCCGGCCAGGTGCGCCGCGAGCGCTCCCTGGCCCACCGGGAGCTCGGCGGCGCTGAGGGTGACGCGGCCTGCCGCGAGCGCCGAGTCCCCCGCGAGCGGTACGGTGTCGGTGCGCACGACGGTGCCGGTCTGGTCGATGGTCCGGGCCACGAGTCGGCTCCCGGGCGCCGCGCCGTACGACTCGACGTAGAAGCGGAGCGAGTCCACCCCGTACGGGAGCGTGGCGCGAGGGTTGAGCAGGAGGCGGGGCAGGGACTCGCGCGCCTGGCGGCCGTCGCCCTCGTAGACGGGGACGAGGGACGACACGCGCGGGCCGTCGAACCGCGGTACGGAGAGCGCACCGTCGCGGCGCGCGAAGTTGGGGCCGTTGCGGTCCCGCACGAGCACGCTGACGCTGTACTCGCCCGGGGCCAGCGCGAAAAAGTGCTGGAAGATCACGCTCTCGTCGGCCCGCAGGGTCTCCTGAAACCCGCGCACCCGCACGGTTTCGTTCCGGGCCAGCCGCACAGCCGCGGCCAGCGAATCGTCGGGCCGCAGCGTGACTTCGACGTGGTATTGACCGACGAATTCGTCGCCGTCCCGGTGGAAGGACAGGGCGTGGTTCGCGAGCGACAACGCGAACAGACCGAGCGTCGTGTCCGGTACCGCGCCGGCCACGTAGCGCACCGTGGCGACGAACGGCAGCGGCGCGCCGGTGACGAGGAACCCCATCTCGCGGTACACCGTGGCGGCGTCGAACAGCTGCGGCAGCGTCCCGTCCGCGGCCGGGCCACGCGCCGCGGACCCCGCCCGCTGACCGGTACCGCACGCGGCGACGCCGAGCGTCGCGGCGACGAACGCTGCCGAGCGTCGCGTCACTTGCCCAACCTCAAGCGGGAACGTTAGTTTCGCGCAACCCCATGCCCTCAAACAGCCTCGTCGGCCGTACCATCGCGGGCTACCGCCTGAGCGAGCGCGTCGGCGAGGGCGGGACGGCGGAAGTGTATCGCGCCGAGCACGCCGTGCACGGCGTCTGTGCCTTCAAAGTATTACGGCCCCGGCTGTCGGGCGACCCCACCGTCGTCAAACGGTTCCTGCGCGAGGCGGGGTACGGCGCCCGCGTCCGCCATCCAGGCGTGGTCCGCACCTACGACTACGGCGAAGCGGACGGCCTGTACTATCTCGCGCTCGAGTGGGCCCGCGGCAGGCCCCTCGCCGATTTCGTACACCGCCACGCCCCGTGCGCTCCGGAGCTCGTGGCGCGCGTGGTCCGCCAGTTGGCCGACGCGCTCCACGCCGCGCACGACGTCGGGATCATCCACCGCGATCTGAAGCCGGACAACATCATGTTCGACGAGTCCGCCGGCGTCACGAAGCTGCTCGACTTCGGCATCGCCCGGGACGCCGAGCTGCCCCCCGAGGAGCGGCTCACCCGCACGGGCTTCTTCGTCGGCACGCTCCAGTACGTGGCCCCCGAGGCCCTGTCGGGCGAGCTGGTGGACGGGCGGGCGGACATCTACAGCCTCGCCACCATCGCCTACTATATGCTGACCGGCCGGCACCCGTTCAGCGGCAAGAGCCCGCGCGAGCTGTTCCAACAGCTGCTCAGCCGGGAGCCGGCGCCGCTGCGCGAGGCGCGCCCGGACCGGCGCTACCCGCCGGCCGTCGAGCGGGCCTTGATGAAGGGCCTGGCGCGCGACCCCAGCCGGCGC
>JBOHSV010000409.1:0-6186 GCA_050921735.1 Gemmatimonadales bacterium
CCGATCCACCAGCTGGGGTCGAGGCGGCGCGCGTCGCCGGGCCCCAGGCTCCCGCGCCCCAGCTGCACCCCCGAGGCGCGCACGGCGAGCGCGATGTCCAGGCGGTCGTTGACGAACGGAGGGAGGGACGGGGTGCCGGACAGGCGGACCGCGAGGTCGTAGTGCTCCCGCCCCGACAGGGCCCGCCCGCGGGCGTGGAAGGCCAGCCGCTCGCCGCCTCCGCTCGCGAGCTCCCGCGCCACGTCGGCGAGGTCGGGTCGCCGCGCCGTGCGCTCGTCGGTGACCGCGTGCACGCGGGGCAGCGGACGCCTCACGCGAACCGGTCTCCGGGCCTCACGCCCCGGCCGCGCATCCAGTCGGCGGCGGGCATGCGCGACTTGCCGGCGGGCTGGACCTCGTCGACGGCCACGGCGCCCGACCCGGCCGCGACGAGTACCTGGCCCGCGGTCTCGAGCACCTCGCCGGGGTGGCCCGCGGCGTTCACCGTGCGCGCGCCAAACACCTTCACTTCGACCGCTCCCCGCTCCCCGCTCCCCCGCAGTTCCGTCCAGGCGCCCGGCCGCGGATCGAGCGCCCGCACGGTGCGCGCGACGGCCTCGGGCGGCCTGGTCCAGTCGATTCGCGCGGTGTCGCGCGTGAGCTTGGGCGCGTAGGTCGCGCGCGTCGCGTCCTGGGGCACCGGCGTCACGGCGCCCTGCTCGAGCAGGGCGAGTGCTTCGACCAGCGCCTGGGCCCCCAGCTCGGCGAGCCGGGCCGTGAGCTCGCCCCCCGTTCCGTCGGGGGGGATGGGCATCGGGAGCTGAAGCAGGACGGGGCCGGCGTCCATGGCCGGATCCATCTGGATGATCGAAACGCCCGTGGTGTCCAGGCCGTTCAGGATGGCCCACTCGATGGGGGCGGCGCCGCGCAGGGCGGGCAGGAGCGAGGGGTGCACGTTCACCATGCCGCGCGGCGGGGTGGTCAGCACCTCCAGTTTGAGGATGTGGCCGTAGGCCACGACCACGCCGACGTCGGGCCGGAGCTCGGCGAGCTGGCGGAGGAACGAGGCGCCCGTGGGCCGCTCGGGCTGCAGCACCGGTACCCCCTCCGCCTGGGCGGCGACCTTCACGGGGGGCGGGACGAGGGTGGACCGGGACCGGCCCCGCGGTTTGTCCGGCTGGGTGACGACGGCGGGAACGTCGAACCCCTCGCCCAACAGGGCGCGCAGCGACGGCACGGCGAAGTCCGGGCTCCCGAAGAAGACGACGCGCACTAGAGCTCGCCCGCGGGCTCGGGCGTGACCTCCTTGACGTAGCCGGTCTTGCCGCGGCGGGCCTTCTTCCATTTCGCCAGCAGCAGGCCGCGCTTCACGGCGCTCAAGTGGTCGATGAACAGCACGCCGTCCAGGTGATCGATCTCGTGCTGAATGGCCCGCGCTTTGAAGCCCGCGACCTCGACGCGCATGCGCTTGCCCGCGCGGTCGAGGGCCTCGACCACGACGGACTCGGCCCGCTCCACGTCGCCGAAGATGTCGGGGATGGAGAGGCATCCCTCCTCGCCGACCGCGGCGCCGCGGCGCTCGGTGATGACGGGGTTGACGAGCACCAGCGGGGGCGGATCGTCCTCGCCGACGTCCACGACGGCGACGCGCCGGGCCACGCCCACCTGATTGGCGGCGAGGCCCACCCCCTTGGCCGCCTGCATGGTCTCGAACAGGTCGTCCACCAGCTCGCGCACCCGGTCGTCCACGGCCCGGACCTCGAGGGCGCGCTGCCGCAGCGCCGGCGAGCCCAGGAGGTGCAGCTTGCGCACCGTCACTTCGCTCGGACCTCCGCCTTGGGCTCGGCCGCGCCACCGCGGTTCGTGATGTTCGCGATCCCGCTGCGGACCACGACCAGCCGCGACTCGCCGCTCCTGATCGTGAGGTGGTCGTCCTTGATGTGGATTACCTCACCCACCACACCGCCCGTCGTGACCACCTGGTCTCCCCGCTGGACCGACGCCAGGAGCTCGCGGTGCTGCTGCTGCTGGCGCCGTTGGGGGCGAATGAGCAGGAAGTAGAAAATCCCGATGAACAGCCCGATCTGGATGAGGAAGATGAACATCCCGCCACCGCCGTTCTGGCCGGACGGAGCGAAGAGCAGGGCGAAGAGGGTGGGTGTCGTCATGTCGGGTCCGGGTGCAGGTAGCGGTGGCGCCACGCCTCCGCCCACCGGGTGAACTCGTTGCGGCCGACGGCGGCCCGCATCGCGTCCGCCAGCCGGATCAAATACCGCACGTTGTGGAGCGACAGGAGGCGCAGTCCCAGCAGCTCGTCCGCGGCGAACAGGTGGCGCAGATAGCCGCGCGAGAAGCCGGTGCACGCCTCGCAGTCGCACGTAGGGTCGAGGGGCGCCGGGTCGTCCCGGTGGGCGGCGTTGCGGATGTTCACCACCCCGTCGGGGGTGAACGCCGAGCCGTTGCGCCCGTTGCGGGTGGGCGCGACGCAGTCGAAGAGGTCCACCCCGCGCTCCACGGCGGCCACGAGGTCCTCGGGGAACCCCACGCCCATAAGATAACGGGGAATGCCCGACGGCAGGTGCGGCTCGACCGCTTCGAGCGTGGCGTACATGACGGGCTTGGACTCGCCCACGGACAGGCCACCGATCGCGAGGCCGGTCCATTCACCGGCTTGAAGCAGTCGCCGTAGGCCTTCGAGCCGCAGCGCCTGGTGAGTGCCGCCCTGCAGGATAGGCCACAACGCCTGCGACGGCGTTACGCGTTGCGCGTTGCGCGAGAGCTCCGAGTGCTTGCCGGCGCATCGTTCCAGCCATCGCACGGTCCGTTCCATCGCGTCCCGCGCGGTCGCTGCATCCGATGCCCCCGGGGCGACGTGATCGAAGGCCATCGCGACGTCGGCGCCCAGGATCCATTGGATCTCGGTGGCGCGCTCCGGCGTGAGCCGGCGGCGGGAGCCGTCCACGTGGCTCCGGAACTCGACGCCGTCGTCGTCCACGCGCCGGAACCCCTCGAGCGAGAACACCTGGAAGCCGCCGGAGTCGGTGAGCAGGGGCCGGTCCCAGCCCATGAACCGGTGCAGCCCGCCCAGCCGCGCCACCACGTCCTCGCCCGGGCGCACGTGCAGGTGGTAGGTATTCGCGAGCACCATTCCGGCGCCGGCGGCCTTGAGGTCTCGAGGCGACAAGGCGCGCACGGTCCCCTGCGTCCCCACCGGCATGAAGCACGGCGTGTCGACCATCCCGTGCGGTAGGGTGAGCCTGCCGGCGCGCGCCGCGCCGGAGGTCGCGTGGATCGTGAACTCGAACACCGTTAAGTCACCGCCATCGCGTCACCATACGAATAAAAGCGATACCCCCGCGCGACCGCTTCGCGATAGGCCCGCATCACGGGCTCGTAGCCGGCGAACGCGCAGACCAGCATCAGCAGCGTGGAGCGCGGCAGGTGGAAGTTCGTGAGCAGCCGGTCCACGGCACGAAAGCGGTAGGGGGGGTGGATGAACAGGCTCGTCTCTCCCTCGGCCGGCCGCACGGCGCCGGCGTCGTCGGCCACGGTCTCGAGCGCGCGGACGACGGTGGTGCCCACGGCCCACACGCGGCCGCCGCGCGCGCGCCGCTCGGCGATCGTCCGCGCGGCCGCGTCGCTCACCGCGTAGGGCTCGGGGTGCATGCGGTGGTCCGAGGGATTTTCCGCCTCGACCGGCTTGAACGTCCCCGGCCCGACGTGCAGGTCGAGCGTCGCCACGGCGGTGCCGCGCGCGCGGAGCCGGTCGAGCAGGTCGGTGGTGAAGTGCAGGCCCGCCGTGGGCGCCGCGACGCTCCCCTCGCGCTCGGCGTACACCGTCTGGTAGCGGTCGCGGTCCGCGGCGGTCGGGGCGCGGCGGATGTAGGGCGGCAGCGGGACCTCGCCGTACTTCGCGAGAGTCGCCCGGGCGTCGAGCGCGCCGACGAACCGGATCCGCCGCAAGCCGCCGCCCAGTGCCTGAACGACTTCGACGACGCTGTCGTCGCCGAGCGTCACCCGGCGTCCGGGCTTGAGCTTGCCGCCCGGATGCCCCAGTGCGAGCCAGGTACCGGTCGGCTCCTCGCGCACGATCAGCAGTTCGGCCGGCGGTCCGGGCTCACGTTTCCCGAGTCGTTCCGTTTCCCGTCTCCCGTGCAGTCTCGCCGGGATCACGCGTGACACGTTCAGCACCAGGACGTCTTCCGGCCGAATCAGGTCGACGATGTCGCGGAAGGCGCGGTGCCGAACGGCCCCGGTGGCGCGCTCGAGGAGCAGGAGGCGGGACGCCGCCCGGTCGAGGAGCGGTTCCTGAGCGATCAGCGCGGGCGGAAGATCGTACTCGAAGTCCGAGGTGCGGTTACCCGTCAAAGATCGTGGGCTGCTCCGTGCCCGTCGGCGGTGTGAACCCGAAGTGGCGATAGGCGGTGGGCGTGGCGGCGCGGCCGCGGGGCGTGCGGGCGAGGAAGCCCTGCTGCATCAGGAACGGCTCGTACACCTCCTCGAGCGTTCCGGGATCTTCCCCCACCGCCGCCGCGATGGTCGTGAGGCCCACGGGCCCGCCGTCGAACTGCTCGATGATGGTCTTCAGGATGCGGGCGTCCATGTCGTCGAGCCCGAACCCGTCCACCGCCAGGCGCTCGAGCGCCTCGTCGGCCACGGACGCCGTGATCCGGCCGCCGGCGCGCACCTGCGCGTAGTCGCGCACGCGCTTGAGCAGGCGATTCGCCACGCGGGGCGTGCCGCGGCTGCGCCGCGCAATCTCGGCCACCCCGGCGGCGTCCGCCGGCACATCGAGGATCTTCGCCGAGCGCGTGACGATCTGCGCCAGATCGTCGGCCGGATAGTAGTGCAGTCGCTCGACCAGGCCGAAGCGCGCGCGCATCGGCGGCGTGAGCAGCCCGAAGCGCGTGGTGGCGCCGATCAGCGTGAACCGCTCGAGCTGCATCGGGATGGTTTGCGCGTGGGGGCCGTCGGCGATGCGGAGATCGACCCGGAACTCCTCCATGGCCGGGTACAGGAACTCCTCCAGCGCGGGCCGCAGGCGGTGGATCTCGTCGATGAACAGGATGTCGCCCTGAGCGAGGGTCGTCAGCAGCCCCACGAGGTCGCCGGGGCGCTCGAGCACCGGCCCCGACGTGGTGCGGATGCCCGTGCCCAGCTCCTTGGCCATGAGCAGCGCCAGCGTGGTCTTGCCGAGCCCGGGGGGGCCGAAAAACAGCGTGTGGTCGAGGGGCTCCCGGCGCTGCTTGGCGGCGTCGATCGCGATCTGGAGCGATTCCTTGACCTTGGCTTGCCCCACGAACTCGTCGAGGCGCGAGGGCCGCAAGGCGGCGTCGGTGAGCCGCTCGTCGGGCAGCGGGTCGGGCGTGGTGATCTGGGCGCGGGGTCTACTCACGCGACCTGCTTCGTGATCGGCCGCGCGCCCCATCTGACGGGTCGCGGTTCCGCGGTGATCTCGTGCGGCGTGTGGCAGGACAAGCATCGGTCGGTGGCGCGGGCGGCGCCGTCGGGGACCAGGCGGCGGTTGGTGGAGCCGCAGCGCGCACAGATCCATTCGGCGGTGGTCATCGACTCATCCCAGGGCCAACAGTTGCAGCGCGCGGCGCACCAGCGCCTCCACGTCCGCCCCACGAGCGGCGCCGTTGTCGGACAGCACCTGGCGCAGGGCGCGGTCCGCGTCGGCGGTGGCATACCCCAGCCGCTCGAGGGCGTGGAGGGCGGCCTGCGGCGGGCCCGCCGCCGGGCCGGGGCCGCCGACGAACTCGTCGAGCTTCCCCGCGAGCTCGAGCGCCAGACGCTCGGCGGTCTTCTTGCCGATCCCGTTCACGGAGGCGAGCAGGGCGATGTTCTTTTCCTCCACGGCCTTCGCCCCGCGCTCCACGCCCAGCGCCGACAGCAGCGCGACCGCGATGCGCGGCCCCACGCCGCTCACGTCGACCAGGCGCTGGAAGAACCGCCGCTCGCGATCCTCCAGGAAGCCGTAGAGAAACGCCCCGTCCTCGCGCACCACCTGCTCGGTCACCAGGGTCGCGGGGGCCCCGACCGCCGGCAGGCGCTCCATCACGCCGAGCGGCACGATCACCTCGTACGCCACCCCGCCGGGCGTCTGGATCAGCACCCGGTCCCCGTGCCTCGCCGCGACGCGGCCGCTCACGCCGGCGATCACGCGCGCAGCACGTGCGTCAGCGCGACGGCGACGCCGTCGGC